>NZ_JAPDBM010000089.1:0-13224 GCF_027705265.1 Aeromonas sp. QDB11
GGGTATTAGCTGGTCAAGGATGGCGATCATACCTCAGAAGCCGCGCCACGCCTCGCTCATATGAGGGGATGGCTGAGCAGTAAACCAGCACAGCCACGGTCACCAGCACCATGAACAGGATACCGGCTGGCGCGCGGCGGCCCTGGAACATCTTGTCAGAGATCCAGCCACACAGCAGGGTGCCCGGAATACCGGCCCACTCGTAGAGGAAGTAAGCCCAGGAGGAGTTGTCGACGGTAAAGTGCTTGGCCTCTTTCAGGTAGGTTGGCGCCCAGTCCAGCACACCGTAACGAATGAGGTAAACGAAGGCGTTGGCAATCGCGATGTACCACAGCAGTTTGTTGTGCAGCACGTACTTGACGAAGATCTCCTTGGCGGAAAACTCCTGCTCATGGCTCGCGTTGTAATCCTTCGGATAGTCGTCCTTGTACTCCTCGATAGGAGGCAGACCGACCGATTGCGGGGTATCACGCATCACGAAGAAGGCGATCACCGCGATGGCTGCCGCCGCCGCCGCAGGTACATAGAAGGCACTGCGCCAGTCGTTGAACCAGCCCATCCCGAGGATAAACAGCGGGCCAATCATGCCGCCGCCCACGTTGTGCGCCACGTTCCAGACCGCAACCACTTCGCCGCGCTCTTTCTGTGACCACCAGTGCACCATGGTGCGACCGCAGGGCGGCCAGCCCATGCCCTGTGCCCAACCGTTCAGGAACAAGAGCACAAACATGATGGCGATGCTGGAGGTGGCCCAGTGCATGGTACCCATCATGAACATGATACCGGCCGAGAGCAGCAGACCAGCGGAGAGGAAGTAACGGGCGTTGGAACGGTCAGAGACGTTCCCCATCAGGAACTTGGACAAGCCGTAAGCGATGGACACCCCGGAGAGGGCCAGACCCAGATCGCCACGAGAGAAGCCCTGCTCGACCAGATAGGGCATCGCCAGACTGAAGTTTTTCCGTACCAGATAGTAGCCGGCATAACCGAAGAAGATCCCGAAGAACACCTGCCAACGCATGCGTTTGTAGAAGGGGTCGACCTTGTCAGCCGGGAGCCTGTCGATGTGCGCCGCAGGCCTGAAGAGACTAAGCATGTTCTGCTTCCTTATTGTTGTTATGGGCGGTTGAGGATGCCCTGACCATTCCGACGAACCATGTGAGTCCACTGATTCGTAAGCGAGCCCATTGTGCTCATATGCGCTCATTTAATCTGTGATGCATGCTCAAATATTTCATTTTTATTACAAATAAAAGTTCCAAATGAGCAGTTACTCATCTGCCTCAAACCCTTGCCGGACAAGGGATAGAGAGTACCCCATTAGTGGTATCTTGCCGCCATCAAGTTGCTATACGTCACATTTTCTTAGCAATGAGTGGGATCTTGTCCACATTTCCCATGGCAGGGGGATGGTGAATTTCGCGGGAAGGTTTATTTTCTCTCTCGTCCGATAACGAGCGCAAACGAGCATAACGTTTGCGCAAGACGCAAAAACAACAAGGAAACGTTTTCGGCCGCAACGGATAGACACAAAAATGAAAAACGGAACATTAAACCTCTATGGCCTCTACGGGTGGATATAAGGAATAAAGATATGAGCATACAAAGACCCAATACCCTGCTTGGCGAATGCATCGCCGAGTTTATCGGAACCGGCTTGCTGATATTTTTCGGCGTCGGCTGTGTCGCCGCTCTGGTGCTGGCAGGCGCCAACTTCGGACAATGGGAAATCTCCATTACCTGGGGTCTGGGCGTCGCGATCGCCATCTATGTGACCGGCGGTATTTCAGGTGCCCACCTGAACCCGGCTGTTACCCTGGCGCTGATGACCTTCTGCGGGTTCGACAAGCGCAAGGTAGTGCCCTACATCATCGCCCAGATGGCCGGTGCCTTCTGCTTCGCGGCCCTTGTCTACTTCCTTTATGGTAACCTTTTCACCCAGTGGGAAGTGACCCATAACGTGGTGCGCGGCAGCGTCGAAAGCCTCGGCACCGCCGGGATCTTCTCCACCTACCCGAACGCCCTGCTGACCAACATGCAAGCCTTCGCCGTCGAGCTGGTGATCACCGCCGTGCTGATGCTGGGCATCATGGCGCTGGGTGACAACAACAACGGCGCCCCCAAAGGGTTCGCGGCCGCCCTGCTGATCGGTATCCTGATCGCGGTGATCGGCGCCTCCCTTGGCCCGTTAACCGGTTTTGCCATGAACCCGGCCCGTGACTTTGGTCCGAAACTGTTCGCGTTCTTTGCTGGCTGGGGTGATGTCGCCCTGACCGGTGGTCGTGACAACCCCTACTTCTGGGTTCCGATCCTTGGCCCCATCGTTGGCGCCCAGCTTGGTACCGCTCTGTATGTCAAAGTGCTGGCTCCCTGCGTCCCGGGCAACCGTGTTGCCGCCGCCGAGCAAGCTACCCAAACCACCAAAGAAGAGGCTGCCGCGTAAGACGGCACCCAACGTAGAAAATAAACGTGGAGAACATCATGTCTGCAGAAAAGAAATATGTCGTCGCTCTGGACCAGGGTACCACCTCTTCCCGCGCCATCGTGTTTGATCAGGACGCCAACATAGTCGCGACCTCACAGCGCGAATTTACCCAGCACTACCCGAAAGCGGGCTGGGTAGAGCACGACCCGATGGAGATCTGGGCGACCCAATCCTCCGTCTTTACCGAAGTGCTGGCCAAGAGCGGCCTGCGCAGCGAAGAGATCGCCGCCATCGGTATCACCAACCAGCGTGAAACCACCGTCGTCTGGGAAAAAGCCACCGGCAAGCCCATCTACAACGCCATCGTCTGGCAGTGCCGCCGTACCGCAGCCATCTGCGAGGAGCTGAAAGCGCGCGGTCTGGAAGAGTACGTCCGTGACAATACCGGCCTGGTGCTGGATGCCTACTTCTCCGGTACCAAGGTGAAGTGGATCCTCGACAACGTGGAAGGTGCTCGCGAGAAGGCAATGAACGGCGAGCTGCTGTTCGGCACCATCGACACCTGGCTGGTCTGGAAGATGACCAATGGCGAAGTACACGTCACTGACCCGACCAACGCCTCCCGTACCATGCTCTACAACATCCGCGACCTGAAGTGGGACGAGAAGATGCTGGACGAGCTGGGCATCCCGATGTCCATGCTGCCGGAAGTGAAACCCTCTTCCGAAGTGTACGGCTACACCACCCGTGGCGGCGGCTCCCGCATCCCCATCGCCGGTATTGCCGGTGACCAGCAGTCTGCCCTGTTCGGTCAGCTCTGCTTTGAAAAAGGGATGGCCAAGAACACCTACGGCACCGGCTGCTTCATGCTGATGAACACCGGCACCGAACCGGTTCGCTCCAATAACGGCCTGCTGACCACCGTCGCCATCGGCCCGAAAGGGGAAGTGAACTACGCACTGGAAGGTGCGGTGTTTATGGGCGGCGCCACCATCCAGTGGCTGCGTGACGAGCTGAAGATCATTCACGATGCCCGCGATACCGACTACTTCGCCTCCAAGGTGGGTGATACCAACGGCGTCTATCTGGTACCGGCCTTCGTCGGTCTGGGCGCGCCCTACTGGGATCCGTATGCTCGCGGCACCATGGTCGGTCTGACCCGTGGCGCCAACCGCAACCACATCATCCGTGCCGCGCTGGAATCCATCGCCTATCAGAGCCGCGATGTGCTGGATGCGATGCAGCAGGACTCCGGCATCAAGCTGGCAGCTCTGAAAGTGGACGGCGGCGCCGTGGCCAACGACTTCCTGATGCAGTTCCAGGCTGACATGATGCACACCCCGGTGGTACGTCCGACTCGCATCGAGACCACCGCCATGGGCGCCGCCTTCCTGGCGGGTCTGGCCGTCGGCTTCTGGAAGAGCTCCGACGAGCTGGAAGACAAGTTCAGCGTGGACCGCGAGTTCATCCCGCAGATGGACAGAGAAGATCGCGCCAAACGCTACAGCGGCTGGCAGAAAGCGGTCGAGCGTTCACGCCGCTGGGCTGAAGAGGAGTGATCGGGCAACTGACCTCCCGTTGAGATAAAAACCAGAGAGGCCGACAGCAATGTCGGCCTCTTTTTTTACATTCCCGACAGGCTTTTACATTGCCAGCTGGGCGCCGTCTGAATAATTCACACATGCTGCACCAACGCCCTTGCGCGGCCACCCACCGCGCATCCGGGCCCACCGCATCAGAGTGAGTGACTTCCGAGCTGTTCTTTAAGAAAATCGAGCCAGACCCGCAGCCGGATATCCCGCTGGGCATCGGAGTAGAAGACCGCATTGATGGGGCGCGAGGCGCCGCTGTTATTACGCGCCAGCACCTCCACCAGCGCCCCGCTCTCCCGATCCTGCCCGGTCATAAAGTCCGACAGACAGACTATCCCCTGTCCCCGCAACGCCAGCTGGCGCAAGGTTTCGCCACTGCTGGCACGCAGGCTGGGGGTGATGGCAAAGCGATCCCCCTGCTCGGCACTTAGCAGCGGCCAGTGGTTGAGGTGATCGGGATGCAAAAAACCGAGCAGCTCGTGACCGCTCAGCAGATCCGCCGGTTGGCGCGGGGTGCCACGCTCGCTCAAATAGCCAGGGGAAGCCAGCAGCCGCAGCCGCGAACGGCCCAGCGGCAGCGCACGCAGGGAGGAGTCGGTCAGCTCGCCGATGCGGATGGCCATGTCCACCCGCCGCTCCATCAGATTGATAAAGCCCTCCGAGCTGTGCAGCTGCAACTCGATGGCAGGGTAGCGGCGGCGAAACTCGCCGATGATCGGCACCAACCGGTGCAGGATAAACGGGGTAGCGGCATCGACCCGCAAGATCCCCTCCGGCTGTTCGCGGCGCATCAGCAGATGCCCCTCCGCCTCGCTCATCTCGGTCAGGATCTTCACCGCCCGCTGATAGAACCAGCTCCCCTCCTCGGTCAGGCTGACCCGACGGGTGGTGCGGTTGAGCAGCACGGTGGCGAGCTTCTCCTCCAGCCGCTTGATGCCACGGCTCACCACCGAATTGTCCATGCCGAGGTTCTCCGCCGCCTGGCGAAAACTGCCCGCCTCCACCACTGCCACAAACAGGGTCAGTTCATCAGAATGAGTCTTCATTGCTGTTATCCAGACAAGAGTAATGGGCCTTTATAGGCGCAGCTGCTGTGGATTGGCAAGCGTACGGTGAGGACAGTTCTTTTTTTCTACAGAGAAAGAACGTGACCGCGAGCCCATACCATGCTCGCGATTTGTCAGTACAATGCAGCCAGAGAAGTACCGTATGGCACCACTTATTTTACAAGGATCAATACCATGACATTTGAAGCGCGGCTGGCCGCCGCCCATCAGGAGCTGGCTGACAAGGGCATCAAGGAGTTCGACTACAACCCGTGGTTATTCAAATTGCTGCGTAAACTAGGCTGTGCCGTCAAACCGCCTTATTACGCCGGTTGGTTTGTCAATTTCATCTGTGCAGGCCTCTCTATTGCACCAATTTGGGGTCTGATTATGTGGATTTCCGTCTGGCGCCCAGAGGAGAAGGATCCAATATCAGCCCTGTTCAACACAGCCGTGTTCGCTGGCATATTTGGCCTCTTCACCTTAATCAGGCTCTGGCTGAGGCGCCGACAGCTTGGATTGACCTCGTGGGAGCAGTTAGGGCAGATACCTGAGCAACTCTCACATGAGCAACCTGAGAGGGAATGAATTTCCATACGGGTCGAGACATGACGCATCCATACCTGTACAACCCACCTTTTACCTGAATGGGGTCTTCAATTGCTGGATTCTATCGTCATTTTTACTCTGACTGTTTTCATCCATAGTCTACTGCTCGGCTACCGTATAATTCGCCGCCACAACTGCAGTTGGCGCACTTACCAGCGCAGCAAGGATCCGGTTCCACTTATTTTTTTTATTCCCTTCAGCACATCCGCAGCCTTGTTGCTCAAGCCCCATATCGTGGCAGCACTCTCGTGAGAAGCAGACCAGAAAAAACGTAAGAGGTGTCAGTAGGTTGGCGCAGCTATCTCTGCCATCATGCCCAATACATCAGCAGGGAGCATCACTTTATGAACGTCCATGAAAAACTGAACTATGTGGAATTTGCAGCGCGGGATCTCGCCGCGACTAAAGCCTTCTTTCAGGCCGTATTTGGCTGGCAGTTTGTCGATTACGGTCCCGACTACTGCGCCTTTGCCGATGAGGGGCTGGATGGCGGATTCTATCGTGCAGATCAGTGCAACCTGACCGCTCAGGGCGGCGCCCTGCTGGTGTTCTACAGCGCCGATATTGAAGCGACTCAAGCCAAGGTGAGCCAACACGGTGGCTCCATCAACCGCCCTCTTTTCGATTTCCCCGGTGGCCGCCGTTTCCACTTCGTTGAGCCTAGCGGCAATGAGTTTGCAGTCTGGTCGGAGCCTTCCCGCGCCTGATGATGCAGGGCGGTACGCCCGCCCCTTTTCTCATTTTTTCCATGCCACCATGGCACTTGTGCCATGTATTTCTTGCTGCCGGATTGCTGCTCTCCCCTCAATACTGTTTTGCGACCAGCGCCCTGTTTCCAGCCAGTCGCGGCAGGCATACTGACCCTTCGTTTTTGCCAAGGAGGTTCAGATGTCATCACCCGTGATTGTGATTGCCCAGCTTGAAGCCAAACCCGAATTCGCCGCCCAGTTTCGCGCTGCCCTTGAGCCGCTGATCGCGGCCACGCTGCAAGAGGTGGGCTGCCAGCGCTATCAACTGCATCAGGACTTGGACCATCCCCACAGCTGGATGCTCTACGAAGTGTGGGAGAGCGAAGCCGCCCTCACCGCCCATCAGGGCCAGCCCCACTTTACCGAATTTGTTGCCAAGGCCGAGCCCTGGTTTGCCGACAGCACCATTCGCCGCTATCAGCCGCTGGTCGCCTGACGGGCCCTTGCGCCGCTCCCGTTTAGCCCGCCAAGGGCCAACCACCACCCCATTGAGGAACGAGATGATGAATATGCCACCCATGGGTCTGGGCACCTTCCGCCTGAAGGGCGAGCCGCTGCTTGCCACCCTGACCAACGGTCTGGAGCTGGGCTATCGCCATATCGATACCGCCCAGATCTATGACAACGAAGCCGAGGTCGGCACCGTGCTGACCCGCAGCGCCGTTTCCCGCCAGGATATCTATCTGACCACCAAGGTGTGGACCAGCGAATTTGGCCCGGGCAAGCTGATCCCGAGCCTTGAGGTGAGCCTCGAAAAACTGGGCACCGACTATCTGGATCTGGCGCTGATCCACTGGCCCTCCCCCAAGGATGAGGTGCCGATGGCGGTCTATCTGGAGCAACTGGCCGAGGCCAAAGCACAGGGCCTGACCCGGGAGATCGGGGTCTCCAACTTCACCGTGGCCCAGCTTAAAGAAGCCATCGATATTCTGGGGCCGGGCGCCATCGCCCATCAGCAGATCGAGGTTCATCCCCTGCTGCAAAACCGCAAGGTGGTGGAGTTCTGCAAAGCTCACGGTATCGCCGTCACCGCCTATATGCCGCTCGCCTATGGCAAGGTGCTGAGCGAGCCGCTGCTGATGGAGATTGGCAAGCGCCACGGGGTATCGGCGGCGCAGGTGTCGCTGGCCTGGCTGCTGGCACAGGACATGGCGGTGATCCCGAGCTCCACCAAGCGGGAGAATCAGGCCGCCAATCTGGCCGCTCTCGATATCACCTTGAGCAGCGAGGAGATGGCCGCTATCGCCACGCTGGATCGGGGCGAGCGCTGCGCCAATCCCGACTTTGCCCCCGCTTGGGACTGACGCGAAAGGCGTGAGACTAACGCGAAAAAAGGGCAGGTTCTGCCGACCAGCCAGATAAAACAGGGAGAGCATATTGCTCTCCCAGTCTCTTTTCTTGCCTCACGCTTTGCCGCGCTTGCTGAACCTCCAGCCAACCTGTTGACGCCAGCTGCAGCCCCCGCAATCAGGGCGAGTTCTGGCAGAGGGCGGGATCGAACACCTGATTCCAGTCTGATTTCATATCGACCACCACCCAGCCCCGCGCTTTTGCCTGCGCCAGCCCGTCGATCAGCTTGCCGCTGGCTGGCGGATGGCTGTCGTAGGCGTATTCGCGCTTGGCATCGGTGTGGTGTACCAGCAGGCCAAAGGTGTGGTAATCCGGGTTGGTCGAGGTGTATTGCAGCATGGGCACGTCGCCATCACTGTTGCCAAAGGCCGCCACAGGGCGCTGTCCCATAAAGAGGTGGATAGCCGCCGGTTTCGCCTTGCCGTCATCAAAGAAGGCACCGTTCATGGTCTTGCGGATCTCGCTGCCCTCCCCGTTCAGGACAAACTCGCCGAGGGTAAAGGAGCCAATCACCTGCTGGGGCGGGATGCCATACATCTGCTCGGACATCACCCGCATAAAGTCGATGCCGCCGCCGGAGACAATCCAGGTCTGGAAGCCATTGTCCCGCAGATACCCCAGCAGCTGCTTCATCGGCAGATAACCGAGCTGATCGTAGTGGCAGCCAAAACGGGGATCCTTGCTGCTGTTGACCCAGCGGCTGACCCGCTCGGCAAACTCGGTGGTGGTCATGCCGCTGTGGGTCAGCCCCACCAGCTTGGCGAGCCCCTTCTCCCCCGATTTGGCCACGGCCTTGAGGTCGTTGTTCAGCACCGCCGCGACGATGGGGTCGGCCTTCCACTCCGGGTGTTCCGTTGCCAGGCGCTTGATCTCGTCCATCGCAAACTGCAGCTGATAGGTCATGGGCGCCTCCGGCCAGAGGGTGCCGTCATTGTCAAACACCACATGGCGCTTCTCTGGCGGAATAAAAGTGGGTTGCTGCTGATCGGTAGCATTGGTCACCCAGCGGGTGATCGCCTGCTTGGTCGCCGTGTCATTCCAGGCAGAGAGGGGATCGCTCTGGCCAGCCTGTACCGCAAAGGCGCCGCACAGCAGCAAAAGAGATGAGAGTCGGTTCAATGTCATCATGTTACCTGTCAGCTGGATATTGCCTGTAGATGAAAGCGCGCGGCCATCACACCACCGGCGCACATGGATTCAACACACACGGGTTTAACAGGGACAACCCTATGGCGGCCAGCTTGTACTGGAGCTTAAGCAAGCTCAGAAAAGGAGCTGCGCTTAATCCGTTCTGCGAGGCAGATCACTGCGTTGCAGGCAACACAACTCCATCCCACTCAGCCTTATTGCTGCTGATTTGGCAAAAGTAATTTGATGTTGCCGTCATTTTTGCCAACAAACTGCATCGGCATACTGGCGCCATTCTCCCGTCGGGAGTCCCTAACCAAGGAGTTGTTATGCCACTGGCGTTATTTGCCCTTACCTTAAGTGCCTTTGCGATCGGCACCACTGAATTTGTGATCGTGGGGCTTATCCCCACCATCGCCGAGCAGCTCAATGTCTCGCTCCCCTCGGCGGGCCTGCTGGTCAGCCTCTATGCCCTTGGCGTGGCTATCGGTGCCCCCGTGCTCACGGCGCTCACCGGCAAGGTGCCGCGCAAGTGGCTGCTGGTGGGATTGATGGCGCTCTTTACCGCCGGCAATCTGCTCGCCTGGCAGGCCCCCGGTTACGAGAGCCTGATTGTGGCCCGCATCCTGACCGGATTGGCGCACGGGGTCTTCTTCTCGGTGGGCAGCACCATTGCCACCGGCTTGGTCGCCAAAGAGAAGGCGGCGAGTGCCATCGCCATCATGTTCAGCGGCCTTACCGTGGCGCTGGTGACCGGCGTCCCGCTTGGCACCTGGATTGGTCAGGTCTTCGGCTGGCGCGAGACCTTTCTGGTGGTAAGCCTGCTGGGGCTGGTCGCCATGGTGGGCAGCCTGCTGCTGATCCCGAGCAACCTGCCCAAGGGGGCAGCTTCGACCATCCGCGAACAGCTCTCGGTACTGACCAAAAAGCCGCTGCTGCGGGTCTACGCCAAGACGGCGCTGGGTTACGGTGGCGCCTTCACGGCGTTTACCTTCCTCGCCCCCATCCTGCAGCAGATCAGCGGCTTTAGCGCCGGTGCGGTGAGCCTGATCCTGCTGGTGTACGGGGTATCGGTTGCCGTCGGCAATATCTGGGGTGGCAAGCTGGCCGACACGATGGGCCCCCTGCCCGCGCTGAAGCTGCTGTTTGCCGGTCTGGCAGTGGTACTGCTGGTGCTCACCTTCACCGCACCCCATCCGGTGCTGGCGGTACTGACCGTGCTGGTGTGGGGCGCCTTTGCCTTCGGCAACGTGCCGGGTCTGCAGGTACTGGTGGTCAAGCAGGCCGAGCTGCATACCCCCAAGGCGGTGGATGTGGCATCGGGCCTCAATATCGCCGCCTTCAACGTCGGCATCGCGCTGGGATCTGTGGTCGGTGGTTTTGTGGTGGAACACCTCGGCCTGATGCACACACCCTGGATCGGCGCCCTTATCGTGCTGCTGGCCTACGGGCTGACCCATGTCAGCGAGCGCCGCGAAGCCGTCCGGCTCGCCGCCTGTCAGGCATAATCTGCGCCAGCAGGCCGCACTGTCTCTTCCTTCATCAAATAAAAACGAGCGGCTTCTGCCGCTCGTCTTTTTTCACGCTCTGTTATTTTTGTGAGTTGTTATGCCGTGCGGGAAACCACTGCCCCCTTGTTCACCGCCCGCTTGAGCCAGTAGTCGAGGCTGACGTAGCGGCCCCCGCCGTCAGTTGCCGTCCCGTTCGTCCGCCTGCCAGCGCGCTTCCAGCCAGAGCAGGTTGCACAGGCCCAACAGCAGGGCGAATCCGAGGCCCAAAATCCAGGTGAAGTACCACATAGCAGCTCCCTTGAGGTCAGTAGAGTTGATGGCTGTCGCGCTTGATGCGGGCACGGTCGAGCTTGCCGCGCACCACCCGATAGACCCAGCCGGTGTAGCCCAGGTTGACCGGCATCAGCACCAGCACGAGGCCGAACATGATGGCCAGGGTCTTGTAGCTGGAGGTGCTGTCCCACAGGGTCAGGCTGCTGACCGCATCGAGGGATGAGGGCAGCACGAAGGGGAACAGGGCGATGGCCACCGAGCAGAGCATGGCGGCGCAGGCGATGGCGCTGGCCAGCAGCGCAATCCGGCCCCGCTCCAGCCAAGAGGCAATCCCGCTCACCAGCGGCGCCAGCGCCCCGATGATCGGCACCAGCCACAGCAGCGGATAGTCAACATAGTTGCGCAGCCAGCCACCGGCGTGGGGGATCACCCCCTTCATCAGCGGGCTGATGGCAGCATTCGGGTCAAAAGGTTGTGTGCCCACCCCTGTCAACTGAAACCCTTGCAGATCCACCAGATGCCAGCCGGCCAGCAGATAGCAGAGGGTCACCAGCGGGGCCAGCAGGATGGCAATCCCCCGTGCGCGCAGCGCAGGGGTGCCGGTCACCTTGGCTTGCAGAAAACCGGCGCCGTGCAGCAGCAACAAGGTGATGGCGGTGGCCAACACCGAGAGCAGCCAGCCCCAGTGGAAGTCGAACGCGCCATAGTGCAGACGCAGCGCCGTGTCGAAGCGAAACGGCAGCCCCTCCATCACCAGACCGATAGCCGCACCGAGGATGAGCGCCGGTATCAGGCCACCTGCCACCAGCGCCCGATCCCACCAGCGGCGCCACAGCGGATCGGCCAGCTTGCTGCGATAGTCAAAGCCGACCGGACGCAAAAATAGCCCGAGCAGCAGCACCACCATGGGGATGTAGAGCCCCGAGAAGGCGGCGGCATAGACCAGTGGCCAGGCGGCGAACAGGGCACCGGCACCGGCAATCAGCCACACCTGATTGCCCTCCCACACCGGCCCCACGCTGTTGATCACCAGACGGCGGTCGTCGTCATCTTTCGACACCACCGGCAGCAGCATGGCGATGCCGAGATCGAAGCCATCCATCACGATAAAACCGACCATCATGAAGAGCACCAGCGCCCACCAGATGAGTTTCAGGGTTGCGTAATCCATCAGGCGATCCTCGCAAGTTCGGGTTGTTCACCGCTGTAGCGGCCGGTATGGAGAATGGCGGGCCCCTTGCGGATCACATGGCGCAACAGGAACAGCTCCACCACCAGCAACAGGGTGTAGATGGAACAGATAGCGATCAGGCTGAACCAGAGTTGGCCCGGCTGAAGCAAAGAGACCGAGGCCGAGACCGGCAGCACATCGCTGATGGTCCAGGGTTGACGGCCGAGCTCGGCCACCAGCCAGCCCGCCTCGATGGCAATCCAGGGCAGCGGAATGCTCCAGATCAGGGTCTTGAGCAGGCGCGGTGAGTCTTGCAGCCGGTTGCGGCAGAGCTGAACAAAGCTCACCACCATCAGCCCCAGCATGGTGACGCCAAGCCCCACCATCACCCGAAAGCCCCAGAAGAGCGGCGCCACCGGCGGGATGGAGTCATCGACCGCCTTGGCAATCTCTGCCTCACCGGCCTTGGCGATATTGCTGGCATAGGGGGTCAGCAGCATGCCGTAGCCAAGATCCTTGCCGTGCTGCTCGAAGCGGGCGCGGTTGGCCGGGGTGTCATCGCCCTGCCGGATCTGCTCGAGGGCCTCGGCCGCCACCATGCCGCTGCGAATGCGCGCCTCGTTTTGCACCTTGATATCCTTGAGGCCGGTCACCGCCTCGTCGATGGAGCGGGTAGCGATGATCCCCATCAGATACGGGATCTTGATGGCTGCGTGGGTGGTCTCGGCAGTCTGATCCGGGAAGCCGAACAGGGTAAAGGAAGCTGGCGCTGGCTCGGTCTCCCACTCCGCCTCGATGGCGGCGAGCTTGACCTTCTGCACCTCGCCGGTGCGATAGCCCGACTCATCCCCCAGCACAATGACCGAGAGGATGGCCGCCAACCCGAAGCCGGAGGCAATGGCGAAGGAGCGCAGGGCAAACTGCACCTCGGTCTTGCGCAGCAGATACCAGCTGCTCACCCCCATCACGAACATGGAGGCAGCCACATAGCCCGCCGCAACGGTGTGAACGAACTTCACCTGCGCCACCGGATTGAACAGCACGGCGGCGATATCCACCAGCTCCATGCGCTGGGTCAGCAGGTTGAACTCGGCCCCCACCGGGTTTTGCATCCAGCCGTTGCCGATCAGGATCCACAGCGCCGAGAGATTGGAGCCGAGCGCCACCAGCATGGTCACCAGCAGGTGCTTGCCGCGAGAAAGCTTGTCCCAGCCAAAGAAGAAGAGCCCCACCAGGGTCGATTCGAGGAAGAAGGCCATCAGCCCCTCGATGGCCAGCGGGGTACCGAAGATGCAGGGCGAGATCGTGAACATTTTGTTAAAAATTAAAAATAGTTTTTTGCCTACAAAACAAATACTTATAGGCCTGTG
>NZ_JAPDBM010000090.1:0-12888 GCF_027705265.1 Aeromonas sp. QDB11
AGGTGAAGATCCTTTTTGATAATCTCATGACCAAAATCCCTTAACGTGAGTTTTCGTTCCACTGAGCGTCAGACCCCTAATCCCAGCTGTAGCGGCCTGATTACATCCGGCCGCTACACCTAGCTCCACCTTCAAACAAGGAATATCGTTGATGTCACTGTATCGCCGTCTAGTTCTGCTGTCTTGTCTCTCATGGCCGCTGGCTGGCTTTTCTGCCACCGCGCTGACCAACCTCGTCGCGGAACCATTCGCTAAACTCGAACAGGACTTTGGCGGCTCCATCGGTGTGTACGCGATGGATACCGGCTCAGGCGCAACTGTAAGTTACCGCGCTGAGGAGCGCTTCCCACTGTGCAGCTCATTCAAGGGCTTTCTTGCTGCCGCTGTGCTGGCTCGCAGCCAGCAGCAGGCCGGCTTGCTGGACACACCCATCCGTTACGGCAAAAATGCGCTGGTTCCGTGGTCACCCATCTCGGAAAAATATCTGACAACAGGCATGACGGTGGCGGAGCTGTCCGCGGCCGCCGTGCAATACAGTGATAACGCCGCCGCCAATTTGTTGCTGAAGGAGTTGGGCGGCCCGGCCGGGCTGACGGCCTTCATGCGCTCTATCGGCGATACCACGTTCCGTCTGGACCGCTGGGAGCTGGAGCTGAACTCCGCCATCCCAGGCGATGCGCGCGATACCTCATCGCCGCGCGCCGTGACGGAAAGCTTACAAAAACTGACACTGGGCTCTGCACTGGCTGCGCCGCAGCGGCAGCAGTTTGTTGATTGGCTAAAGGGAAACACGACCGGCAACCACCGCATCCGCGCGGCGGTGCCGGCAGACTGGGCAGTCGGAGACAAAACCGGAACCTGCGGAGTGTATGGCACGGCAAATGACTATGCCGTCGTCTGGCCCACTGGGCGCGCACCTATTGTGTTGGCCGTCTACACCCGGGCGCCTAACAAGGATGACAAGCACAGCGAGGCCGTCATCGCCGCTGCGGCTAGACTCGCGCTCGAGGGATTGGGCGTCAACGGGCAGTAAGGCTCTGAAAATCATCTATTGGCCCACCACCGCCGCCCTTGCGGGCGGCATGGATTACCAACCACTGTCACATTTAGGCTAGGAGTCTGCGCGGCAGAGCCGTGTGACCGGTTTTCTGTAGAGCACTGACGATGGCGGCGGCGCTCTCTGCAATTGGCAAGGCGTCGGCGCCAAGGATACCAATCTTGCGGCGCGCGGCGTGTTATGACGACTGGGGTGCATTTGAGCCGCCCCATTTAACCTTCGCCCTCACAGATACGCCATTCGCCTCAGATTTAGCGCCATGCAGACGAGCTTCCACTCGGCTTGCACCTTGTCCAGGCCCCTCATGCTGAACTGACGCAATCCCATCACCGCCTTGATCCAACCATTCGGAGCCTCCACGATCGACTTGCGCCGGCGGTAAGCTGCATCGCCTTGCTCCGTTTTCAATTTCGCCGCAATCGCCGCCGTATGCGGATGGGTCTTGGCATTGACCTTGGCATCTTCACGTCCCTCGCGGCCGAGGGCAACGATGACATCGCCGTGGTGATCGGCGACCTTTGCCAGAACAGCCTCACTACGGAATCCCGCATCCGCCAGCGTCTGGGCCGGCATTTCTCCGGTGTTGGCCTGAACTGCTGCCAGCATGCCCAGCAGCGCCTGACTGTCCGCGGCGCAGTTGGTCAACTCCGCCGCCACGATGATCTGGTGCTCGGCATCGACCGCTGTGTACCCGTTGTAGCTCTGCTCGGAGCCACCACCGGCGTGTTTCATGATCCGGCTGTCCGGATCGGTGAAGCTTTCCTGATCACGGTCATCCGGCACACCAAACTCGCGTTTGTACGAGCCACCGCCCTTGTCCGAGCCATCCGGATGGCGAGGCCGGCGGCCATCGTCTTCGCTGCGCCCCCGGGCCTGGTCCGCTTCACGCTGGCGCGCTTCCAGGCGCGCCTTTGCCGCCTGGATCGCCTCCAGGCGCTTCTCGCGGCGAGAAATCTCGGCAGGAATGTCCAGCTCCGGCTCGTTACGCTCCTGGTCGTCGGTAGCCTTGGCGCGATCAAGCAGCGCCTTGATCTCGCAATGCAATTCGTCCTCGGCCGGCTTCATGCGCTTATAGCTCATCGCCTTGTGGTCGCCATGTTTGGCGGCTTCGTATTCAGGTTCTTTAGAGAGATCCTTTAGATCGCCGTTCCTCACTACTGCCGGGAAGTCTCCCCAGGGAGCACGTTCGGCCTTATGTTCGGTCATGGTTTCAATCCCGGTCAGCGTCCCATATAGCCCCGAAACCTGCCAGGTGGGCCAAGATAGACCAGGCACCATAAGCAATAGGGCTAGGGTTGGTTTTGCTCACCCAACGCCTGAAGGTTCGGGTTCCCTTTCCGCTGCCTCTCTCACCAGGCAAACCAACGAGATCAGCGACATCAACGCCACCGAGAGGCTTACTAAGCCCTTTTCGTTGCCTAATCAGCTCCAACACCTCTTTGATTTCATCGGCGGTTGGAGCCTGCCAATCTTCAGCGAACGGCCTAAGCGTTTCAGGTCTAATCATGCGATAAATCCTCAAATAGCCCCGGTCAATGCCGGGGCTTTTTTATCAATGGGTAACGGTCGCGGCGGCCTCCCGATACGCCTTCAGTTCAATCAAGAGCAAGCCAAGCTCCCGCATCTTCATGCGCGGCATATGAACGGGGCGGCGGGCCGTCAGAGCGTCGCCAATGTGTTTTGCAAGTGATACAATATCCGTATTCATCGCGTTTATCCTCAAATTGACCGGTGAAAGCCCCTGTGATTGGTTGCAGCCATACCAGGGGCACCATTTCTTTTTCTACCTATGCACCTCCTTTAAGAGCCCCGGCCATCACCGGGGCTTTCTGTTGCTAGTCTATTGCGGCCAAGATGGCCTCTTTTTCGTCATGCTCACAAGCCCAATCCCGCAAGCTGTGATACAGCCTTGAAAACCGCTCCTGGTCAGCGCCTTCTGTGTGAAATGACAGATGGCTATAGAGGTAGAGGCAAGCGGTAATCCCGGCAGCATCGGCGCTCATTTGGCCACTAAAGTAGTTCATGGCCTCGATGTTCAGCATTTCATCACGACGCCCAGGAGCCATATAAAAGCCGCCGTTCGACAGCTCCCACATAAGCCAATAAGCCCCGCGATACTCGCGGCAGAGCCCTTTCATTTGCTGGTAAAGCATCGACTCGAAAACCACATAGAAACGGCCTACATAGCGGGGCATTGCAGCCATACGGCGAGGGGTGGCGACCAGGGAGCAGATCAGGGGATTAAGTTCTGTTTGCATCATCGGAGTTCTCCGGTATTGACCGTGGCGGGTGCCCGGCCTTCTGAGATATATAATAGGCCATTTTGGCCTATTGTGTCAAGCGGGTACAATAAAAAATAGGCCAAATCGGCCTACTTTTTTTCTCTCCAACTGAGCCACATTTTATTCAGCTCCAGGCTGCGGGCTGGCCAATCTGGCAGATTCACCGCATGGGCGCGGTAGTTGATCCGAGTATTCAGAGTGCAACGGGGAAAGGGGTTGGCCACCTTGCAGTAACGATAAAACAGACCGACGAGGCGAGCACCGTAACGATCACGCTCCCAGGTCAAAACGTTGTGCATATGCTCGCGGCGTTCGCGTATCCATTCTCGATAGAGTTGGTGAAAGGTGCGGTTAGCTGTGTGGATCATCGGAGTTCTCCGGTATTGACCGTGGCGGGTGCCCGGTCTTCTTAATTAAGATTATAGGCCAAAATGGCCTACTATGGCAAGAAAAAGCGCGCTCTACGTTAAAAAAATCACGTAGTCGCGGGGGATTGCCGCCAAGATTTCGCATAGCGTCGCCTGATTTCGTACGTACGAAATGGGCCACCTGGTCGAGCTGCTGCCGATGCCTGGTGAGTTGGCCACCTGGTTGATTTCCTTCTGGCGTCCAGATCTGAACTTGGCCACCTGGTCGAGCTGCTGCCGGTGCCTGGTAAGTTGGCCACCTGGTTGATTTCCTTCTGGCGTCCAGATCTGAACTTGGCCACCCGGTCGAGCTGCTGCCGGTGCCTGGTAAGTTGGCCACCTGGTCGAACTGCTGCCGGATCTAAAGGTGGAATATTAAGCAGGTAGTGATAGACTGAGATCCAGCATGGCTATACGCCTGCTAACCCCTCAAAAGAAAGCAGCCTCTAGGGCTGCCATCCGTTACGAAATCTCACTCACTTTGAAATAGCCATCTAAACGGCTTTACACCTGGCCGCCTGAAGGGCAACCGCTGAGGCTTCGCCATTAGTAATAGGGGAGGGACTTGTCTCACTGTTTTGTTGAGGTGAAGGCTTGCCCAGGCGATACCATTTAGCCCGGCTCATGCCCATAGCTTCCCAGGGCTTTTGCCTGCTCAATGAGTTGGCTTCATAGGCTTCACGCTCAAGCTGGCCAGCGGCGCGGCGACGTTCTTCATCACGCAGTCTATCGCGCTCTCTGCGGCGCTTCTGAGCCTCGTCAGTGCTGATAATCGTCTTCAGTTGCTCTTGTTCTTGCTGTGAGATCTGGAATAGGTTGATCAGCGTGTCGTTTTTGGGCGTGTATAGCGGTGCAAACGACTTTCCGCCGAACTCGACACGTTCCCCAGCCTCATAGGATTTCGCCTTGCTGTAGAGCGTCATAAGCTCTTTGGAGCGGTAAGACCAACGAGTATCCAGCTCGGAGGAAAGAGCGGCGGCCTCATGGTACATCTGGGCGCTGTTTGTTGCCCCGGAGAGAAGGAGAAAGTTAAGACGCCAGAAAAGATGCCTCATTCGCTCGCCTTCGTTGATTCCACCTCTGAGCTGGCCCAACTTGCGTAGGTCTTCCAGGGGGAACCGCAGAATTCGGAAAAAATCGTACGCTAAGCTAAGGAAGGTCTGAAAAAGCCCCCGCTCGAGAAATGCATCCCAGCAACCATGCGGGTTACAGAGCGGTGATTTCGCGAAACATGGGCTTTTTCAGAGCTTCCTTAGCGTTACGATAAAGCTAGCATGGAAACGATAGGTGCAAGCAAGTTAAGGGTTGCATCGCGCATGTCAATCTAGGCTATACCTCAACTGGGCGTCAGTCGGCTCACTGGCATCGCGTCAGACTAGGGCCGCTTTCTGCATTATCTGACGCCTAAACGTCAAACTCTATGGCCTCAACCTGACAGGCCGCATGCTTAGCGTACGATTTTGTCCGTTTTCTCTACCGTCCCCATCCAGGGGCTGATCGGTCGCCAGCGCGACCAGAACCGGCTTGAGGTTATCATTCGTGCAGCGGACTCCTGATACTGTTCGTTCAATAGACGACTGCACAACAGCCTTCAAACCGCGTTGTCTGGTGCAGTCGTCTTCTGAAAATGACAAAAACCGCCCCTTGCGGCAACTGTCCAACAAACCACCGTTTGCTGAACACTTGCCGGGTTACGATGAAACACCAACAAATGCCGCTCACTGCCTGCCCTGCCACGCCTTCACGGCCTCGGCCTGCGCCTGTGCCGCATATCCTTCATCGAGACTGCCGAAGGTGTCCGCCGCTACCTCGTCCATTAGGGTCTGCAAGGCCGTGTCGGCACTATCCGCTTGCGCAACAAGTTGGGCCTGTCGGCGGGCTTCCATCGCTGCCTCGGCGGCTTGCAAGTCCTCTCGGTCTTGCAGTTCCTCCACGATGTTTTCGCGCCAAGTCGCATCACTGCCCGCCTCGTTGCATAGCTCGCTGAGACGCTGCGCGGCATCCTCTGAACGAGCAAAAAGCCGCGCACATCGCAGGATGCGGGCGGCTTCTTCCGGGTTGCCTCTGGCTTGGTCGAACAAGAGCATTTCGCCCACGGCGGCGAGGGCTTCAAGCTCAAGCTGCTTGTCGTCGCCGCTCATTTCGCGTGCGCCTTGTGCGCCTCAACGTAGGAGCGCAAAACAGCATTCATGCGCGACTGATAACGCTTGCCGGTGTGCTTGAAGAACTCCAACACTTCGGCATCAATGCGCAGCGTGATTTGCTTCTTGGTGTGGGGCAATTGCTCCGCTGCCTTCATCCAGACAGCATCAGGCAGATAGGGTGCATCGCTATAGTCGATCTGCTCATCCGGCATCGAGGCCACGGCATCCAGTCGCGCCTTCTGCTCGGCGCTCAACTGTGGCGGCTTCTTGAGGTCAAGAGTTCGCTTCACGATATTGCTTTCTTTCGTCGGCATTTGCTTTCCTCGCAGAGATAAGGCGGATGGTTTCCTCGTGTCGGACGGTGTAGACCACATACAGGACAGCCGAGTAGGCAAGCCCAATCGTTGCCCAACGATCTTCCCCGTAGTCCTCGCGTCCGTCGTAGGCTTCAACCCGCCCGGAGTCGTAAAAAACAAGCTCGGCATCCTCGAAGGAAACGCCGTGCTTTTTCAGGTTTCGTGCCGCTTTATCGGCGTCCCATTCAAGTTCCATTGTGTTCTTATTGTAGCGTCTTTTTGTAGTTACATCAAGTCTTATCGACTCATGCCGGGTGAGTTGTCGCGCTCGATCTTCTGCGCCTTGGCCTGCTCCTGCTGGCGTACAGGCTCGCGCCCTTCCAGCTTCTCCCACTGCTGGCGGTACTTCCCAAGCTCGGCGGCTTGCCGGTCGCCTGCGGCGCTGTAGGCATAGCGGGCGGTGCGCTGCGCGTAGTCGTTCCAGTCGCGCCCCTCGTCCTTCTGCCGGGTGGCCGGGGCGCACTGGCGGATAGCGCCCTCGATGGCGGCTTGATCGTGGCCGGTAACGCGCATCCGCACGGCAATCATGGAATCCACGCGGGACAAGTCCACCTCGCCGCCACGCTGCCGCTTGATCACGTCGCGGTAATGCCGCTGGTAAGCGTCGATCGCGCTGCCGCTGGCCGCTGCAAGCTCCAAGGCGGGCTTGGCTTTGCTGCGTTCTGGCTGCTGCGCCTTCAAGGCGGCCTGACGCTGATACTCGGCGTCGATCTGGCTGGACAGGGCCAGCGCCTTGACGCACTCGCGGCGCTCGGCCTTGAGCAAGCGCACTTCGGGATAGCTGCCGTCCTCGCGCTGGTGCTTGGGCTTGCGATTCTCGTAGCCGGGTGCGCGGTGCGGGTGGATGGCTCCCGATAGCTTCGGGTCGCCGTATTCACGGTTCAGGGCATCGCTCAGCCGGTTGCCCACGTCCTTGTCGTGGGCCGTCCCCAGCTTCGGCACGGTGATGATGGCCTGATAGTTGCCGGGGCTTGATTCCAGCACAACGGCGGGCCGGTAGCCGTCACGGATAAGCCGCTCCAGCTTCTCCCGGTTCATGTCGTCGATGAGGATGTGATGCTTCTTGTCCGATAGTGGCGTGTAGTAGAGGTTTTCGCCCCGGCGCTGTAGGCGCAGCATCTCCGGCGTGCGCTGCTCGATCTCCTGCGGCGTGAAGCCCCGCGTGATGCCGTCCTTCTTGTCGAGGATGAAGGTTTGCTTCCTTCCGTCTGCCTGCATCTTGATGGACGTTACCCGGTAGCGCTCCGCGCCTACCGCTTCCGCGTACAGCTCAAACTGCTTTAGCTGCTCCGATTTCATCGCCTGCGCCCTCTCCTGCTGTATCCGCTGCCGCTCCTGCTGGATGCGCTCCTGAAGCTCAGGATTCGTGATCTTGAAACCGTGCTCTGCTGCTAACTTCGCGCACATGGCCTTGTATTCGTCGTTCCCGGTTACGGTGAAGCTGCCCCACTTCTGCGCCGATAGCTGCAAGGCGGCAAGCGTGCTGTCCCGGTTGCGCCAGTCGTGAATATCGATGCTTTTTCCCTTGTCCACGAAAGACACACCCCCGCCCGCCCCCGCTTCTTCCTTCCGGCTGTAATGCACCTGCTGGCCCACGATTTCAGGCTGATAGGCGCGGATGTCTCGCGGCGTCGGCGGCTCGCCGCTCGCGCCCTCGATGCGCTGCGGCTCGCTGGCGCGGTGCCGCCACTGCTCGGCAAGCTCCGGGCTTTTCTGCATCCGCTGCCACTGCTCCAGGTCGGGATAGGGCCGGAACTGCTGCCGGTGCTGCTCGCGCTGCTTCTGGTGCTTCTCTTTCAAGGCTGCTTTCTCTGCGGCCTGCTCGGCGGCAATCACGCTGCGCATGGCGTTGAGCACTTCGCCCTTACCCTTCCAGTTGCCGCGCATGAGTTCATCGCGGCGGGCTTTCTGCTGCTCGGCAATCTGCTTGCGCTCCTGCTCCTGCCGCTTGTCCAGTGCCAGCTTGGCCGCGTTCTTTTCCGCGTAGTGCGCCTTGCGCCCGGTGATGTAATCCTTCCATCCCGGCACGTCTGGCTTGATCGGCTCTGGCTCGCGCTGTGCTACCTGCTGACGCTGCGGCGGCGGCTGGTAAGCTCCGAGTCGCTTTTGTAACTTGGATAGGCTCGCGTCCCGGTCTGCGCTGCTGGCCTTCACGCCAACATCACCGACAAAGAGCGTCGCCCCGCTGCCTGTTTTCTCGTAGCGCATCCCCTTGGCTGCTAACTCGCGGTGCAACTGCTCCCACGTCTGCGCCTTTTTGATGATCGGTGCGCCGTCCTCAATGGCGATGCGTTCGGCGGATTTCTCCCCGGTGCGGTTTTCCATGTCGCGCTTCGGCTGGGCTGGCTGGCGCGGCTTGTCCTTGTCGATGTGCTCCCGGCCTAACTCACCATTCTCCAACACCTGATAACGCCCGTTCTGCTCACGCTGCCAGCCTTGTGCGTTCTCGATTCGTGCTATCGCCTTGTGCGCTGCCTCAATGTCGAAGCCGTTATTGATCTTCACCACCTTGAGCGTTTCAGGATGCACGCGGTTGATGGCAAGGTGCAGGTGCAAGTTGTCCGTGTCGGCGTGCAAACCATAGATGGCTTGATGGTCTTTAACACCTAGCTCATCCATGAAAATGCTTACCGCTTCTTCGACCTGCTCCGGGCTGGGCTGCTCGCCTTCTCGCCAACTCAGGACATAGTGATTGATCGTGTCCTTGCTTCGCACTGCCTCTTGTGACAAGGCAATCATTTCTGCCGTCTGGCTCTGTGGTTCATCGGTGATGAATCCACGCGCCCCGGCATGGATGCACTTCTCCTGCGAGTTCTCACGCTCCGGCTCGCGGATGTAGTCGGTTAGGCGAGAAACGCGAACCGCCTTGCTTGCTGCCTTCTGCGGGTTCTTAACCTTCTTGACGATCACGGCTCAGTTTCCCGATGTAGGCTTTCAGGGCCACAAGTGCCCCGGCTGTGTCCTTGTTGTAAATGCCTCCGCTTTCGTTGTGGATGTGCTTGAGCAATCCACCGATGCGCCGCAGCTCCTTGAGCATCACAGCGTCAGCGTTGGCAATGATCGGCCTGCCGAAGTAGCGGCGGCGGACAAGCTCGGACATGCTCAACCCGGCAAGGTCGGCATCCTCTTTCAAGCGGGCCTTCTCCGCTGCGGTCAGCCGTACATTGATAACGGCGTCCAGCGGTTCCGGCCCCTGCGTTTCAAATGGCATCGTGTCTCCTTCTCGCCGGGGCGGGGGGCGGGGTGTGTCTTGGACAGTAAGAAGCGAGAGCGCCGCACTGTCCGGGGTCAAGGGGATACCCCTTGCAGGATAAGCCAGACCGTGAGAAGCGAAGCGCCGAATGGGCAGGCGTCCGTTGGAACCACGTGGCGAAGCCATGTGTGTTACAACGGTCATCCTGTATTGCTCATCCGCTCTACTATCGTATCAGCAGTTTAGGTGCACGGGACGCACTTTGCAACAAGCACAAATGGCGCTATGCTGTCAACTCCGCAACAAGTAAGCAAAGGAGTTAGCACGATAAAGCATACGACAGAACAGCTAGAGGCTATCGCTGCAAAGCTGCGAGAGATGCCGCCAGTCGAGAAAAAGAAGCAAGAGCACAGCAAGCAAGATGCCGTGCGCATACTCTCGAAGGAAATCGCCTTGTTGCAAAAGCGTGGATACACGCTTGACCAGATTTCCGAGACGCTGCGCGGTGAAGGTCTGAGCATCGCAACTCCAACACTCAAGAGCTACTTGCAGAGAGCAAAGCCAGCGAAAAAAGCTCCGGTGCACGCACCGGGAGACACACCCCGCCCCCGCCCCGCCGTCAAGAAGCCTGCGGATACATCAAAGGCGACATTCACCCCGAAACCTGACAGCGACGACATTTAAGGAGTAAGCAACATGGCGAAAAGCATTTACCTGATCGGTGGCAGCAAGGGCGGCGTTGGCAAGTCGCTTGTCACGATGGCAACGGTTGATTACCTGCAAGAGCGCGGCGAAAGCGTCTTGCTGATTGAGTCTGACACCTCTAACCCGGACGTATGGAAAGCCTATAAAGAAAGCACGGAAACGGAGCTTATCAATCTGGATGAGGCGGACGGATGGATTCAGCTAGTGAACTTGTGCGATAGCAAGCCGGATAGCGTCGTGGTAATCAACACGGCAGCACGGAATAACAAGGGCGTGAGCGCCTACGGTGAAACACTGAATAGCACGCTTGAAGAACTCAAGCGGAAGCTGGTCACGCTGTGGGTGATTAACCGCCAACGGGATAGCCTCGAACTGCTCAAGGAATACATGGACGCAATTCCGAATGCGGATGTTCATGTGGTACGCAATGGACACTTCGGGGAAGAAAATAAGTTCGAGCTTTACAACGGCTCCAAGCTGCGCACGGCGGTAGAGGAACGCGGCGGGAAATCGGTGACATTCCCGGACATGGCCGACCGTGTGAGCGATGACATTTACAGCAAGCGCATGAGCATTGCGGTAGCACTCAAGGAATTGCCCATTGGCAACCGTGCGGAGCTTACGCGGTGGCGCAACGAGGCCAAAAAGGTATTGGAGGCCGTAGTCCATGAGTGACCTAGACGACAGCTTTGCAAAGCTGCTCGGCAGGCAACCTAGTGACGCGGAGCGGCAAAGTCTTTACCGGGTTCGGGATGCACTCGGCCTGAAAAACAATGATGCGCTGTGGCTGGTGCTCATGGCCTTGCAACACTACCAAGGCCAGTATGAGAAGTTCCCGCAAGCGATAGCACAAGCAGCCAAAGATACCTTGGTCAATTTCAAGGTAACGGCGGATGCAACCGTGAAAGCATCAGCGGAAGCAGCCAAGGCGGATTTGGCGCAAGCGGTAGCAGCAGCAGCGCAAGAGGTCGCGCACAACACATCAGCAAAGCAGATGTGGCAGTGGGCGGCGGGCTGCATCGCCGTGGCCTTCCTGTGCGTCGGCCTGTTCGGCTGGTACATGCACAGCAGCGGCAAGGATTCGGGCTATCAGGCCGGATACGGCGCCGGATACGGCGCGGGATACACCGAAGCCAAGGACGAGAAAGCGGCGGCGGCATGGGCCAACACGCCAGAGGGGCGCTTGGCCTACCGCTTCGCTCAAACGGGAAGCCTCGCCAGCTTGGCGAAGTGCGATAGGCCGGGGTGGTACGTCGAAAAAGGCGTGTGCTACGTCAAGCCCGCATCGGATGGCACCTACGGATGGAGGTTGCCATGAGAATCAAGATCAAAGGAGAAATCACGGCAGAACGCCTAGCGGAAGCACTGCACGCAGCAGCAGAAAAATACGAAGCTGTGAGGCCGGGGCACAAGGTCTATGGGGCCAATCTTTACCTCACGGCATTCGATGCGGATGGTCTGCCTTTCGATCTGGTAGACCATCGCGGCGAACCGCTTTCGATCACCATCGAGGCCAAGTCTGGCGAACTGGTAAAACCAGCACTCACAGCAGAGGGTGAAGCACGCCGACAGAAAGCCAAAGAGGAAGCACGAAGGCAAGCTGAAGAAGCGGAAGCTGAAGCACAGCGCAGACACAGGCAAACCTTAGACGAATACGAACAGGAGCGGCAAAAACGACGGAAAAAGGAAGCCGAAGCAAGAAAGCAATTTGAGGACGCGAACGCAATCACTGCCGAACTCTTGAAAACCATGCCGGAACGCTTCATCGACGAACTGAACAAAACCGTGCAAGGCGTTTGGGACGACCTCAAGCCAACCGAAACGCAAGGCAAGAAGAAGGGCCAGCCGAAAGCACTACCAGTCTTTTCCGTCCATGCGGACGGCCTGTTGCTCTCCGTCGAGACATGGAAGAACCCACGCCGGGTGCTCAATCCGCTTTGCACACTTCAGCACGGAAAAATAGCCCCATTCTGGATGCACGAAGCGTGGTTAGAAGCCATGTGTGGGATGCGAATAAAGATTCATCCGTACAAATAAAGTCTCATTCTTTGAAATAGAGTTTCATCCTAAAACAGAGGGCAAAGCCTCCTGCGGGACGGTGGCCACTTTCGGCCCTGCCGGTCGCCGTCCGTTCGTGCGGCGCTGCAAGTATCGCAGCACACCCAGCGTCATGCGGGCGTCGGCAAGGGCGCGGTGTGCGCCGTCTTCTGCCACGCCGCAGTCGGTCGCAGCCTCGATCAGCTTCAACCATCGCCAGCGGTCGCGGCTCCGGTCGTACTCTCCATGCCACTCGGCATACATCAGCATCGCGCAAGCGGTCGTCAACACTGGCGCGGTGATTCCGTGTATCTGATAGGTCTGCCGCAGCAAGCGCGCATCAAAAGCGACGTTGTAGGCAACGACGGTTCGGCCAGCAACGGCGGCGGCGTACTGCTCGGCCACCTCGGGCCAGCTCGGCGCACTGGCCACCATGGCGTCGGTGATTTTGTGAATCGCTGTCGCCTCGACCGGGATTGGCCGGGTCGGGCGTACCAGCGTGTCGAGGATCGGTGCGCCGGTCACGTCGAGTATGGTTATCTCGCAAATCTCGGCGTCATCACCGAGGCCGGTGGTTTCGGTGTCGAGCACAATGCAGCCTGCGGCGATCAGGTCTTTTGCCTGCGCTGCTGGCTAATAACATCATGTCGATCAGCCAATAACATCATGCCGATCACTTTTTTTCTGCCCGCGTTTATAGCGTCTTC
>NZ_JAPDBM010000091.1:0-12419 GCF_027705265.1 Aeromonas sp. QDB11
TCGACACTCTTTATCCGCCCCCGGTCTTCACATTTAGATTATTCAGATTAGGCGACAACTATTCTGACACCGGGGGGAACACTACGGCGCCCTGGATGCCGCCCGCAAGCTGCTGACCCCGCTGCTGCGCCCGCTGATGGGGATCCCTGGCAACACGGGCCTGGCGCTGATCGCCTCCCTGCAGAGTACCGATGCCGGCGCCGCCATGACCCGCCAGCTCAAGGATGAAGGGCTCATCACCAAGCGCGAGACCGACGTCTTCACCATGTTCCAGTTCTCCGCCGGTGCCACCATAGTCAACTTTTTCTCCTCCGGCGCCGTGCTGTTCACCCTGACCCTGGCCGATGGCAGCCCGGCGGTCAGCTCCTCCATCGGTCTCGCCGTGGTGGTGATGTTTGCCTTCAAATTTGTCGGAGCCAACCTGTTTCGGGTCTACCTCAACCTGACCGAAGGCAAAAACAGCGACAACACCCAGCACGCCACGACCCCCAGCACTCAGGAGCAAGCCAAATGAGCCAGGCCAACGTCAAGAAACCCATCGTCACCGATATCTTCGTCGAAGGGGCCAAGAAGGGATGGGTCATTGCCACCACCTCCACCGTCCCCAACGTGCTGATGGCCTTCGTCATCATCAAGGCGCTGCAGATCACCGGCGCCCTGGACGCCATGGGGGCCATCTTCTCCCCCATCATGGCGGTGTTCGGTCTGCCCGGTGAGGCAGCTGCAGTGCTGATCGGCGCCTGGATGTCCATGGGCGGCGCGGTCGGCGTGGTCATTACCCTGTTCGATCAGGGGATCCTCAACGGTACCCACATCGCCATCCTGGCCCCCGCCATCTACCTGATGGGCTCCCAGGTGCAGTACATGGGCCGCATCCTCGGCTGCATCGGCACCGAAGGGCGCTACATCCCCATCATGGTCGCCATCTCAGTGCTCAACGCCTTCGGCGCCATGTTGGTGATGAACATCCTTCTCTGACCCTTTTCGTACAACCACACAAGTGGAGCAACCGATGACTTTTTCTCTGGATGAATACCTGGCCGAGCTGGCCCCTCTCATCAACCTGGATTGCGGCTCATTGCACCAACCTGGCATAACCGCAGTGGCTGATCTGATGGCCGCCAAATACGAGGCCATGGGTGGCTGGCACATCAAGCGGGTCGACTGCGGGGTAGCCGGGGTGGGACTGGAAATTCGCAACCAGCCTGATGCCGAGCAGATCGATGTGATGTTGATTGGCCATATGGACACCGTCTTCCCCCTCGGCACCGCCGCCGCCCGCCCGCTGAGCGTCGATGGCGAGCGGGCCTACGGTCCCGGCGTCTCCGACATGAAATCCGGCCTGCTCAACATCGTCCATGCCCTGCGCGCCCTGCCCCGCGAAGTGCGCGACAGCCTGAGCATCTGCGTCTGCATGAACCCGGACGAAGAGATTGGCTCCCTGCACTCCAGCGACTGGCTGGCCTCGGTGGCCAAACAGGCCCGTCAGGTGCTAGTGGCCGAAGCAGCCCGTGCCGACGGATCCTTGGTCAAAGCGCGCAAGGGGATGGCTCGCTATCGCCTCGATTTCACCGGCAAGGCGGCCCACGCGGGCAACGAGCCGCAGAAGGGGCGCAGCGCCATCACCGAGCTGGGTCACTGGATCCTGGCCATCAATGCCCTCACCAACTTCGAGAGCGGCACCACCCTCAACATCGGCATCGTCGAGGGGGGCAATGGCGCCAACATAGTGCCGGCCCATGCCAGCGCAGTCGTGGACGTGCGCTTCTGGGACAATCAGGAGTACAGCCAGGTCAACGACCGGCTGCTGACCCTGGCCGAGCGCCCTCATCTGGAAGGGGTCACCATCAAGCTGACTCGCGAGGCCCACAAGCCGGCCATGGTGCCGTCAGAAGGCACCAAGGCCCTGATGGCCATCGTGGAAGAGTGTGGTCAAGAGCTGGGTCTGCCCATCCGCTGGCAAGAGGTCGGTGGCGGCTCGGATGCCAACCTGACCGCCGCCCTCGGCATTCCGACCCTGGACGGTCTGGGCCCTATCGGCGCCGGTTTCCACAGTGACGAGGAGTATCTGGATCTGGCGAGCATTGCCCCGCGCATCGAGCTGCTGGTGAAGGTGCTGACCCGCCTGGCCGCGTGATATCCCCATCCATGGCCAAGGCCAGCCGGTTTGCACCGGCTGGCCTTTTTTATATCCGGCGACGCCGTCACTCCAGCGGCGGCAGAAACTTCGCCATCACCTTGCCGGTATGCCCCTCCTCCTCAAAGGCCACCAGCGTCTTATCCAGCTGAGTAATGAGCTCCTGAGCCCGCGGCGATCCCTTGCTCACCATCAGGTAGAATCCCTTGCGATTGGGTAGGCGCAGATGGGTCAAACCGGGTTCACTCTGGTAGATGCCAAGGCTGAGGCCGCTTAGCAACGGCTCGACCGAGTTTGGCAGAAAATCGCAGCGCCCCCGCGCCAGCAGGTCGAGAGCCTGCTGCAGCCGCTTGACCCGCCGCAGCTTCTTGTTGATGCCATAGGGGGCATAGTTGTAGCCAAGCAGTCCGCACATCCGGCCGCGGCTGGCCACCTCCAGATCCGGCGCCTCGGGGAAGCGGCGCTTGAGGTAGAAGAGACCGAGGCGGGTGTGATAGAGGGGAACACTGTAGTAAACATGGGCCGCCAGCTCCGGCTTGTAGCTGGCATCCCAGGTCAGCTCGCACAGGCCGTTTTGGCCATAGTCGACCAGCTCCTGCTTGACCCTGGCCCATGGCAGGTAGCGGATCTGGGGAGACAAACCATTCTGGCGCAGGGCATCGAGCACCAGGGTCGCCGCCGCCCCGGTCAGCCGTTCGGGTTCCGGCACGCCGTTGTGGCGCACCCAATAAGTGTAGGGAGGCCATTCACTGCCATTGCCGAGGCAGATCCGCACCGGCGCGTCACTCTCCTGTGCCGAGGCGACCGGCATCAACATGGCAAGGATCATGCCCGACAACAGCCAGAATCCCTTCATCCCTCTTCCTCCATGTGCCAATCTCCTGAGTGCAGAGCGTCTTGCCCTCTGTGCTACCCTCACAGCCCGTGCTCCGGGCGCCATAGCGCCAACAGGAGGGGCGGAATATCGCCATAGGCCAGGGTCGGCGTCTGGTGCCACTGCGCCAGCTTTTGCAGCGCCTTCCCCAGCTCCCCTGCCAGGGTGCGGGTCACCCTGACCCCAGCCTCCAGATAGAGGTTCTTTATCTCGAAGATCCCCTGCTGGCGATGGGCCTTGGCATCCATCCGGCCCACCAGTTTGCCGCAATGCAGCAGCGGCAGCACGAAGTAGCCGTACTGGCGCTTGTGCGCCGGGGTATAGCACTCGATGCGGTAGTCGAACTCGAATAGCTCGCGGGCCCGCCTGCGATCCCACACCAGAGGATCAAAGGGCGACAAGGCCGTGGTATGGGTCGCCCTGAGGGTGCCCCCCTGCGCCTTGACCAGCTCGTCAGCCAGCGAGGCGTGGACGAAGGCGCCGTGCTGCCATCCCTCCACCCGCACCGGAAACAGCTCTCCTTCGTCGGCCAGTTGATGGAGCAGGGCATCGTATTTGCCGCGTCGCAGCCGGTAATAGTCGGCCACCCAGCCGGCCTTGACCAGCCCCAGCGCCCGGCAGCTGGCACGCACCATCTCTCGCTGCGCCGTCTCCGGGCTCGGCAGATCCCGCTCGTCGCACCAGCCGGGCATGACCCGCTCTGCCAAATCATAGACCCGCTGGAAGTTGCGCCGCTCGCGCACCATCAGGCGCCCCGCGGTGAAGAGCACCTCGAGATGACGCTTCTCCGGCTTCCAGTCCCACCAGCCGTTGCCCTTCTCTCCCTGGCGGGCAAAGTCGGCTGCTCGCACCGGCCCCTGCTGGCGGATCTGCTCGAGTAGCCGGTCAATGTCCTGCTGATGGGTGGCGAGCCAGTGGGCCGAAAACTTCCAGCCCATGGCGGCAGGATCCAGCATGCGATGGCGCAGCAGCCGGTAATCCTCCCGGGGCACGAAGCAGGCCTCGTGGGCCCAGTATTCGAAGAGGTCGCCCTCGGCCAGCAGCCGCTCCAGCCAGACGGGATCGTAGTGGCCGAGGCGGCTGAACAGCACCAGGTAGGGGTTCTAGGGATTTTCCGTCCAAATGCGACATTCAGACTGCTAAGTGATTGATTTATTGTGACTGGCTATGTGAAGCGCCAAAAAAGTAATACCCCTCTGGAGGCCGCGGACGGCGTGGCCTCCAGAGCACTTTGTCGTTTTTGGACGGAAAATCCCTAGAACCCCATGCTGATAGGTTACGCCAGGGTATCAAGGGACAAGCAAGAAACGGCGCTGCAACTGGACGCCCTGGACAAGGCCGGGTGTCAGCGCGTTTACGTTGAGAAGCTATCAGGGGCCAGCACAGAACGCCCAGAGCTTGAACGGTGCCTAGATACCTTGAGGGAAGGGGATACGTTGATTGTGTGGCACTTAGACCGACTGGGAAGGAGCATCAAAGACCTGATCGAGATAGTCAGCTCGTTGAAGCGCCAGGGGATCGGGTTCCGCTCCCTAACCCAATCAGACATAGACACCACAACGGCGAACGGGGCTCTAGTGTTCCATGTGTTTGCGGCCTTGGCTGAATACGAACGCGCACGACTGCAAGAGCGCACACGGGCCGGGTTGGAGGCAGCAAGGGCAAGAGGGCGACGCGGTGGGCGACCCTTGGCCATGTCAGATGAAGACGCCAGGAAGGCAAGGGCCATGCTGTCGGATGTAGAGATAACGAAAGCTGAAGTTGCAAAACACTTTGGTGTGTCTAGGCCGACTTTAAACGCAGCATTGGCGAGATTGTCGCCATCTGATACCTAGCTGAAAGCCGCATCATAGCTCACTTCTCGCACTGCCATTTAACATAAAAAAGCATTATGCGCTGACACAGATTGGCATGGTGGCTTGCAATTGTGGAAGACAGTTCTTTATTCTGTTTACCATACTTTCAGTATGGCGACAGTCGTTATGGAGTAGCGTTAATACTACTCAAATAGTATGGCTTGCATTGTAGGTTCTCGTAGTAGTCCAATGTGCTACATTCACAATTTCTGATGCTGTGCAACGGTCGGTTTCACGTCTAGGAATTGGGGGCATACAGTTACCATTACCATTTAAAGAAATGGCTGTGAATTGCTCTGATTTTTCGGGTGGGCAGCCCTGCCGGGATAGAAAAACCTCAGTATAGTCAGTGCAACTACATACAATCCGCATCCAACTATCCACACCCAACCATTCCAAGATTCGTGGGTTGCACTATACAAAAATGCAAAAATAAGTGGACCGATTACACCCGTGAGGTGTGTCAAACTGGTCAGCAACCCTTGCAATTGTCCTTGTGCTACCTGACCGACACGAACAGATATAATTCCCTGCAAAGCGGGAAGAGTTATGCCACCACAAGCGAGTAACAGCACAACTGGCCAAACCATCCAGCTTTGCGTAATGACTGCCAATAAAAGTAGGCCACAGCCATCAGCCAAGATGCCAACCACGATAGCTTTCTGATCTCCCAAATGTTTAGCGATAAAACCAGCAGCAAGTCCTTGAAACAGTGCGTGTGTAAGCCCAAACACAGCCAATGAAACACCGACCATTACGCCATCCCATACGAAGCGCTCTTCTCCGAATAAAACCCATAATGTTGCAGGGATTTGGCCAATCAATTGAATGATGAAAAAGACAACTAGCAATCCCGATAATGGGGAGATCATCTCGCGTATGGAGGATGTGGTTTCATTGATTGTTTCATTCTTTATCTCGTCACTAACCTGATTAGCATTATGGGTCTCATGTAAAATGAATAGGGAGACCAGAAATGCCAGCCCGTTAATAGCAGCAGCGAACATAAACGGTGCCTGTACCGAAAGTTGACCTGCAAAACCACCAATGACTGGTCCAGCAATCATACCGCCACCAAAACAGGCACCCATCATACCAAACCAATGTGTCCTGGATTCCTCAGGTGTGACATCGGCAATTGTTGAGGCTGCAACAGCTCCAGTCGCACCGGTAATACCAGCAATTAAGCGTCCCAGATACAACACCCACACTACGCTGGCTGTTGCCATTAATGCGTAGTCCAGTGTTGCACCTAAAAGTGAAAGTAATAATACAGGGCGACGACCTATGCGATCTGACCAGCGGCCGAGAAGAGGGGCAAAAATCACTTGCATCATTGCATACAGCGCCAATAAAACACCGTAGTTCTCCGCAACATTAGCCTTTCCAACAAACTCCCGTAATAACGCCGGTAAGACAGGCATAATTATGCCAATCCCCATGGCATCTAAAAAAATGATGACCAGTGCCATCATCACAGTGCGGTTCATAGTTAACGCTCTCTATCGGTGATAGGGTTTGAAAAGTAACTCTATCAGTGATAGATTGTCAACAGCGAAAGGAGATAGTGATGGCACGACTAAGCTTGGACGACGTAATTTCAATGGCGCTCACCCTGCTGGACAGAGAGGGGCTAGAGGGCCTGACTACGCGTAAGCTGGCGCAGTCCCTCAAAATTGAGCAACCGACTCTGTATTGGCACGTGCGCAACAAGCAGACCCTTATGAACATGCTTTCAGAGGCAATACTGGTGAAGCATCACACCCGTTCAGTACCGTTACCGACTGAGAGTTGGCAGCAGTTTCTCCAGGAAAATGCTCTGAGTTTCCGTAAAGCATTATTGGTCCATCGTGATGGAGCCCGATTGCATATAGGGACCTCTCCTACGCCCCCCCAGTTTGAACAAGCAGAGGCGCAACTACGCTGTCTATGCGATGCAGGGTTTTCGGTCGAGGAGGCTCTTTTCATTCTGCAATCTATCAGCCATTTTACGCTGGGTGCAGTATTGGAAGAGCAAGCCACAAACCCGACAGAATACAATACAGTGATGGACGCTGTGCCACCATTATTACAGGAGGCATTTAATGTTCAGACGAGAACCACTGCTGAAACGGCCTTCCATTTCGGGCTGAAATCATTAATAGTTGGATTCTCTGCACAATTAGATGAAAAATATATGTCCATCCAGGGTAATAATAAATGATGCTGTCTATGGGGCAGTACTAACGGCAGGGCCAGCGCTTCACATGCGCGGCCAGTGTCCATAAAGTCCGGGTCATTCTCACCATGCAGGCGATACCAAGTAAGCAACTCCACTGCGATGGAAAAGTGCTGTTCATCCAACCCACCCACGCGGCTCAGGTCGGCAGGCCAGTTGCGGCCATTCCAGAGCGATAGCACGATCCCCCGCAAGGTGATTGCGGCACCATAGCCATTCAGGAGAATGTGCCGGTGAGTCAAAAACGGTGATTCCTTCATTACTTTGTTTTCCCCTTAACTATCATCCCCTGAACGCATATGACGATTCCCAAAATCCTTAGCTCCAGACTCACCTAGCGAAACCGATGCCTGTGCCGCAGATATAGCTTCTGCCACCCAATCGCCGTCAATCCCTGGCACAGTCGGGAGTGCGGCGGCCACATCGTCAGGGATGGCCTTAATCCACTCCTGATATCCGAGCGTAGCCTCCAGCAGAGAGCACAGGCGTTTCATCAGATCATTACGTTGTTCAGTCACGGCCAACAATTTGCCAGTGGTATGAACATGGGCCTCGGATGCCAGAAACGCTTGGTCAACGAGCCCGCGCAGATTGAGCAAACCAGACTCCAATCGCTCGATGGTGAACTCTTCTCCCGCACAGCAAGCCACGCAGGCGGCAATTCGACGGTTGTTCATCTCGTCATCGGGGAAAACAGGGGCAATCATATGGGCCGCCTCGCCTGACAGCGTGTATCTGACCACGGACTGTACGGTGTTCGCATATTCTGGTTCGTCGTCGCTGTTCAGATTGATCGATGCCTTCACCATGTAGAGCCCTGGCACATCAGTGTCGATGCCAGCGCAGTTGGCCCAGCCAGCCTCTGAAATGTCATCCTGCACCATCCCTAGTGCCCGCTCATCGGCGCTTTCCAGTTCGATCACAGAGAATTGGTTATTGAATCCGATGGCCACCAGGGCTTGAAACTCTCGCCAGTATTCCATGCCTCGCTTTCCCCTTAAGGGGTTTGATGGCCAATGGAACGAAAACGTACGCTAATAACATAATTAATTGTTTATATTAAAATTTAATGTTCTCAGTTCTCCCTTTAAAATATCCTCCGGTAGCGTGAACGTATATAGGCAGTTCGTTACACAGCAGGTGCTGCGTCATAACCAGCGCAATCAGGATCTGGTCCGTCAGGAACTGGCACTTCTGAAGCCCCTCCCTCAGCGGCGGTGTGCTGACTACGAGGAGTTGTCTGTCCGGGTCAGAGCAGTAGTACCATCAACGTCCGACACGTTGTGTACAGCGTACCATCCAGACTTATCGGACAGATGCTGAAGGTTCGTCTGTGGGATGACAGACTGAGTTGTTACGTTGGCAGCGATGAAGTAGTTGACGCGTACCGGCCAAGGTAGTTGACGTCTAATACGCAACGGCCTGGTTCAATACGGCTCAGATGAGCCGCTTACATCCGATCACCAGTGCCTCATACTGAAAGTGAAGGCTCGGAGTAATAGAAGGCGATGAGGGAAAGTGAGGAAATTACACGCTCATTGCCCTCCGAAATAGCCGTTTATCTTCGCCAGACTGCGCAGGGGATACCGTGGAGAGCCCATAGCCCCTATATGTTGAATATAGGGGCTATGGGCACTCTATTACGTAATCATACTGGCCAACAGGTTGGGACCCGTTCAGAAGAGGGGCCCTGCCATTTACTGTAAGGCGTTAAGAATGCGATACGCAGCTTCCACTCGAGAGGGAATGGGGTAACTTTTGTTCGCTAGAATGACGATACCGAGTTGTTTTTCAGGTATAAATGCGACGTAACTCCCAAAACCTCCTGTCGAACCCGTTTTATGTACCCATGAAGCCGTTACCGCCGAAGATGGGGGGAAAATCTCACTAACGGTTTGCGGAGAAAATATATCTTTAGGACTGCCACTGTTAAGTAATGTCTTTTCATTGAGCGGCCAATTGAGCATTTCCCAACCCAACCCCTGATACATGTCACCTACTTGCCAGTACCGCGACTGAGCAAGCAAAATTCCCTTTTGCAGTGAGGCATCTTTTACTTCGGAAGGTTCCATATTGGCCAACACCCAACTTGCCATATCCTCTATTGTGGATTTCACACCGTAGGCTTCGGCATCCATCATACCTGGAGTAACGCGAACCGCTTTTCCATCGCGGTAGCCCCATGCATAGTGTTTTTCTTCTTGTTGTGGAACCTGTATCCAGGTATGCGATAGATTTAGTGGCTGGAATACGCGTTTGATCATCGCTTGTTCAAAGTTCATGCCGGAAGGTTTAACGGCAAGTTTGCCAAAGAGCCCAATACTGGCGTTCGAATAAAGTCGCTTTGTGCCCGGTGTCCACTGCGGCTGCCAGGTCTCATAATAATTCTGTAATGACACTTCATTGGTCACATTATCCGGTATCTGGAGTGGTAAGCCACCGGCAGTGTAGGTTACCAAATTCAGCAAACTAATCCCTTCCCATTGATTCCCGGACAGCACTGGCCAGTATTTACTCACAGGATCATTCAGTTTAATTTCACCACGCGCAATGGCATCCCCCCCCAGAACACCGGTGAAGGTTTTACTCACTGAACCGAGCTCGAATAAGGTCTGTTTCGTGACGGGCTGTTTACCGGCAATATCGGCCATTCCCCAGATAAAGTAGTAAGGTTGCCCCTGATAGATCACCGCCGCTGCCATGCCAGGAATGTCCTGTTCTTTCATCAACGGAACAACGACATTATCAACGATATCGTCCAGTTTTTTTTCCGTTGGCGTTACTGCAAACGTAGGACCTGATGCGGCGATCAATAAGGCACAGAAAAGCGTCTTGGGTATCATAACTATCTTCCATAATTGAGAGTTGAAGGTTTTCCCCTGAATAATACTGTGAGTGGTCACACCTCGGTCGAACCAGGGCCGACGCATGATCATTCTTTGCGCTAGTTGATCAAGTATCGATCAGTTGAGCGGCGCCAAGTACGATTTTAATTGTACCTTGCGTTGCCGCGAATTCAACTCCGAAGTGCAACACCCGCCAAATCAAGCAACCTGTCGTAGTTCATCAAACACGATCTGCGGTTGCCTGAAATCCAAACATTTGCGCGGTCTAAGGTTGAGTCGCCGCTCGAAGGCCGACAACTCATCCGGGCTGAGCTGGCTCAGGTCGCTGCCCTTGGGCACATACTGCCGCAACAAGCCATTGCTGTTCTCGTTCAGACCTCGCTCCCACGCGCTGTATGGATGCGCGAAGTAAAACTGGGCATTTAGCACCTTGGCTACTCGCTCATGTTCCACAAATTCACTGCCATTGTCCGCGGTGATTGTATGAACATGTGCCTTGTAGGGCTCTAAATAACTGATCCTAATAGTGCTACACCTTCGCTGTGCCATAGCCATTCCCGGGGAAAGGAGATACGGTATCCATGAAGTGTTTCACTCGAGCCAGCAGGTTGGCCATCCCTCTGCATTGATGATTGCGCGTGATGGTTTCATGCAACTTGTGCCACAGCCGTTCTATGTGATTAACCCAAGGGCTGTAAACTGGCTGGAACACCAGGCAGAACTTGGGGTTCTTCTTCAACCATCGCTCGGTCTGTTTGCTTTTGTGAATGATGTAGTTATCGAGGATCAGTGTGATGGTTTTGGCTCGTCGGTAGTGGTTGCGTAGCTTTTCCAGCATGGCGATAAACAAGGATGAGTTTTTCTTTATCCCACTGACGTAAAGCACTCTTCCGTTGCCTGCATGGAGAACGCCTGCCAGGTAATGTTTGGCGTTCTGTCCCGGTGTGACAACCCGCTTTTGCTGCGCTCTGAACATCCAGTCGGCTCCTAATTTGGGATTGAGGTCTATATCGACTTCATCCTCATAAAACACCGGATTATCGGCATCACAGCGGGCCAGCGCGGCGTCGATATTCGCCATTTTCTCCTGATAGGCTGGGTCTTTTATCCGCAAGGTTGGTACGGGCCTGCGCCAGACAATACCCATACGAGGTAACCATCGGCGGAGCGTGGAGGCTGCCATGTTGAGGCCTGTTAACCGATTGATTTTGATAGCCAATAGTTCGGTACACCAACGGCTGCGCTGATAACCAAAATCTTGCGGAGAAAACTGCATGAGCAGCACCAGTAAGGTGACAATCTTGGCGACAGGTAAGACCGGGGCACGGCCAGCCGGTAAGGCTTCCAAGGCGTCCACGCCTTCATCCCGATACCACCGAAGCCAACGACCGATGGTCGAGCGAGCAGCGCCGGTAAGGTGATGAACATCAGTGATCGTACGTCCTTCATGTAACAGCAAGATGGCCATCAAGCGACGAGCATGCCCTTTATCACGCGTGGCATGGATGATTTTGTGAATGCGGCGCCGTTGTGGTCGTGGCAGGGGTGGTAGGATAGGCATCAACTCAGTCCTTTTGGTGTGGCTTGTTTTGTTTCGCGCCTAATGAGATCGCACAAACTGGACTGAGTTCCCTTCCTCCGGTGATCTACTATTCGGAACAGCTATTTAGCATGCAGATGATGGCATCGGCCACTGCAGCTGCCGTCTTGGCAGGCACATACTGCACTAGGTAGAGTCGGCTCTTACGCTCGGCCAGTGTCACGATGGCACCACTACCTTGTTTGCCCGAAACGGTATCCACCTCCCAGTCACCCAATCGGCTACGAGAGTCGACTATCGCTGGGCGCTCATCGATCGATACCGGGTTGGGGATCACGCAGCGCTTGGCATTCTGTCCCTTACGGTAACGTTTGTGGCCTTGCCGCAAGTGACGGAACAGCTTGCCACCGTTGGCCTTATCCTGCGCCACATAGCGGTAGATCCACTCATGACTGACAGGGCAACCAATGCGCCTGCAGACCGAGCTTATCTGCTCCGGACTCCAGTCTGCGGCCAACGCCATGGTCACGAAAATAAGGGTATCTTCCGGGACACGATATTTGCTGCTGGAACATCGTCGCAGGGTGGCCGATTGATGAGCCTCTGCTGGTTGATAACCTTGCGCACACCGGTTGCGACGGAGTTCGCGACTAATGGTGGATGGATGCACACCCACCTTGCGGGCAATCATTGCTTGGCTCAAGCCATGGTCATGAAGGCAGGCGATCTGGTATCGTTGTCCTTCGGTCAACTGATGGTATCTCATGGTGTTCCGCTTTGTTTCTTTGGCGAGAAGAAGCGTACCAGAACCGGCAGTTGGCCTCTTCTCTCCTATGCACCATGGGTGTTGCAGTTATTATCTGAATTCGCGATTCTCTCTCCTCTTGGAAGACTGGTTGAAAGAGCCAGGAATATTTCCAATAACCCATTAAGTCAATCCCTCTACAC
>NZ_JAPDBM010000092.1:0-12219 GCF_027705265.1 Aeromonas sp. QDB11
ATCTCGCACCTCGATAACTGTACGTAAGATCAGTATAGTTCGTGGTAACTGACTGCTAATCATGGGTAATCAGGTATGGAAATGGATAAATCAGATACAAAACCCAGATTTACTTGCCGCTCTTCGATTTGCCTTTACTGCAACATGTATGCGCCACTCGTTGATGAATACTTTTAGATTTAATGTTTCATTTCCATCAAATGTTACCCTAGGAACTTTGTACATAGCATCTTTAGCAAAAGAGACAAACTTTCTAGATCAGTTTAAAAATAAATGTCTACGAAGAATCTTGCCATTTCTTTCACACAAAGAAAACCAACGTCAAATTGTTTCTTCGCAAAGCTCAACTGAGCTTAAGCAAATTGAAACGGCTACTATTGACTACCTATTTATTGATCCTCCATTTGGAGACAATCTAGCTTACTCTGAACTCAATTTTTCATGGGAAGCATGGTTTGGTGTATTTACGAAACAAGCTAATGAGGCAGTAGTCAGCAAGCATCAGGAGAAAGACCTGACAGAATATCGAAAGTTAATGGCAGGTTGCTTTGCCGAGGCATATCGAATTCTGAAGCCAGGGAGATGGTTGACTGTTGAATTCTCTAACACAAAAGCATCAGTTTGGAACACCATCCAGACTGCTTTGGTTGAGGCTGGATTTATTGTTGCTAACGTATCCGCTCTTGATAAAAAACAAGGCAGCTTTAATGCTGTAACAAATACAACTTCGGTTAAACAAGATTTGGTAATTTCAGCATACAAACCAAGTGGTAGCCTTGAAGAGCGCTTCCATAAAGAGGCTCAAACCGAAGAGGGTGTGTGGGATTTTGTCCGTACACACTTAGAGTATTTACCAGTTACTAAGCAACAGGGAAACTCTCTGCTCTTCATCCCAGAACGTGATTCTCGCATCCTATTTGACCAGATGGTTGCTTACTATGTGCGAAAAGGCTACCAAGTGCCGCTCTCTAGCCAGGAATACCAACTCGGGTTGTCACAGCGCTTCATTGAGCGTGATGGTATGTATTTTTTACCAAATCAAGTAGCAGAATACGACCGAAAGAAGATGATTTCAGGTGAATTCAAGCAGCTGGCTATGTTCGTTTCCGATGAAGCATCTGCCATACAGTGGCTCCGTCAACTTATCAAAGTAAAGCCACAGGCTTTCTCTGACATTAATCCACAATTTATGCAACAACTTAGTGGTTGGAGCAAAAATGAGATAATGCTGGATTTGCGCGAGTTACTAAGCCAAAACTTCCTCTGCTATGACGGCCAGGATGAAGTCCCGGATCAGATCCATAGCTATCTTTCCAGCAATTGGAAAGATCTAAGGAACCTGGCGAAAAATGATCCCGCCCTAGTTGCCAAAGCAAAAGACCGCTGGTATGTCCCTGATCCCAATAAAGCGGGTGACTTGGAAAAACTGCGTGAAAGATCGCTGCTTAAAGAGTTTGAAGAGTACAAGGCCGCCAAGAAAAAGCTCAAAGTGTTCCGCATTGAAGCGGTGCGGGTGGGCTTTAAGACCCTCTGGGAACAGCAGGAGTTTGCCGCATTGATTACCGTTGCCGAGAAATTGCCAAGCAATGTGTTGGAAGAAGATCCGGTACTGCTGATGTACTACGACCAGGCCGTCACCCTGAGCCAGGTCGATACCGACGATGAGTGGTAATAACCTATGTGGCAGGTAGGAGACTGGGCCTGGAGTCAGGCCCATCAACAATATGTCAAAGTGATCGAAACCGCTGGCCTTTGGGGCCAGCAGTTTTATCGCGTCTGGTTGCAGCAACAAGACGTGGTACTCAAGGTCCTGGCTGCCAATCTCAGCCAGCGACCCGCACAACCGGTGGTGACGGTTGAGACATTCTGCTATTTGGCCACAGCCGCCAAAATTGCCAACGCTCAGCAAGAAGATACACTGTTAGCTCCGATTGAATCAAATGTTATCCCGCTACCGCACCAGCTCAAGGCGCTCACCAAGGCGATGAGTAAAAAACAGGTGCGTTATCTGTTTGCCGATGAAGTAGGCCTGGGAAAAACCATCGAAGCCGGGCTGGTGATGCGCGAGTTGAAATTGCGTGGGTTGGCCAAGCGCATTTTGGTCTGTGCGCCAAAAGGGCTGGTTAGTCAGTGGGTCAGCGAAATGCAGACTCACTTTAATGAGACCTTTCAGCTGCTGCTGCCCGGTGAGCAAAAACCGCAACACGAGCAGGAGAATATCTGGTCACGCCATGATCAGGTGGTCTGTCCGGTTGACAGTATCAAGCCCATCGAAAGTCGCAAAGGCTGGTCACTCAAACAGCTCAATGAGTACAACAAGCTGCGGTTTGATGATCTGTTGGCCGCCGGGTGGGATCTGATCGTCATTGATGAGGCCCATCGACTCGGCGGCAGTACCGATCAGGTCGCCCGCTACAAGCTGGGCCAGGGTCTGGCCGAAGCCGCCCCCTACCTGTTGCTGCTTTCCGCCACCCCCCACCAAGGCAAAAGCGATGCCTTCCATCGCCTGATGGCACTGCTGGATGCCGAGGCCTTCCCTGATGTGGGCTCTGTGACCCAAGAGCGGGTGCAACCCTTTGTGGTCCGCACTGAAAAGCGGATCGCCATTGATGGCGAAGGAAAACCGCTGTTTAACCCCCGACAAACCGAGCTGGTTGCCGTGGCGTGGCAAGATCAGCATGCCTTGCAGCGCCATCTCTACGAAGAGGTCACCGAGTACATCAAGGAGGGTTACAACCAGGCGCAAGCCAAACAGCAAAATGCCATTGGCTTTTTAATGATCCTGATGCAGCGCTTGGTAAGCTCCAGCAGTGCGGCCATCGCCCGCACACTTGCTCGCCGACTCAATGTGTTGGAAAACAAGCGGGTTGAAGAGGAGTTGCCCCTGGCCTTTGCCGATGAGTGGGCCGATCTGGATGGTCAAGCCCAGTTGGATGAGTTATTAGCTCAATGCCAAGCCTCGCTGGAGAATGAGAAGAGTGAGGTTCGCCGCCTACTGGCGTTAGCGGAGCAGTGCGTCAATGCCGAAAATGATGCCAAAGCCGAAGCGCTGCTCGATTGGTTATACCGACTCCAGCAAGAAGAGGGTAACCCACATCTAAAGATGTTGGTGTTTACCGAGTTTGTACCAACCCAAGAGATGCTAGCCCAGTTCTTTATTGAACGGGGGATCAGTGTGGTCTGCCTCAACGGCTCCATGGATCTGGCAGAGCGCAAAAAAGTGCAAGCCGCCTTTGCCAGTGACATCCGCATTCTGATCTCCACCGATGCCGGTGGTGAAGGTTTGAACCTGCAGTTCTGCCATGTCATTGTGAACTACGATATGCCCTGGAACCCGATGCGCATGGAACAGCGTATTGGCCGCGTCGACCGTATCGGCCAACAGCACATCGTTCGAGCCCTGAATTTCGTGCTTGAAGATACTGTCGAGCACAGGGTTCGTGAAGTTCTCGAGACCAAGTTGCAGATCATCCTGGATGAGTTTGGTGTTGATAAGACCAGCGATGTATTGGACTCCTCCGCAGCCAATCATCTGTTTGATGAACTGTTTATCGCCTCTATCACGGATCCTGCGTTAATGGATCTGGAGCTAGCCAAAGCCTTGGCTACATTAAGAGACGGCGCAGTCGATAAGCGGCAGCAGGATGCGCTGTTTGGCAGTGATGATCCCTTATCTGCTGACGACTATCGCCAAGCCCTGAACCACCCGCTGCCTTATTGGATACAGAGCATGGTTGCCAATTACTTGCGTTGGCAACGCAGCATGCAGCAATCTACGGATTTCATTGAGGATCAGGAAGGTGGACATACTCTAATCTGGCCTGATGGCGCAGCATGGAGTGGCGTCACCTTTATGGGTAAAGAGGCCCAGCAACGACCCGAGCTTACCCATCTCACATTGGAAAACCCCAAGATCAGAGGGCTATGTAGCCAATTGCCGGTCTGGAGTGAAGCACAACAGATCCCCTGTGTCAGGGTAAAGTCGTTACCGGCAGGAGCCAATGGTTACTGGGCATTGTGGAGTATCCGCCTGGTGGCTGGCCAAGAGCGTCGCTGCCAATACATGCCTGTCTATATCAAACCGAATGGTCAGTATTATGCTACTGCGTCACAGCGAGTCTGGGATGCGGTCTGTAGTAAAGAGTTCGACATATTGCCTCATGAGTTGGCCGCCGCACCGGCTGAACATCAGTCAGTCTATGCCCTGCTACATCAGGCAGCGCAACAGGAAGGCAAAGCGATGTTCGAGAGCATGTTGGCAGCCACTCAGGCCGATTTAGATAACCATTATGAGAAAGGCGAATACTCGTTTAACGCACGAAAACGCGCGATAGAGCGCGTTGGATTACCAGAGGTTCGTCAATACCGTTTGCGTCAACTTAATAGTGAATATGCACTGTGGCGTCAGGAGCTGGATAAAAAGCGCAACGCGATTCCGGACATGATGCTGCACGCCGTTTTTGAAATTAAAGGATGAATATGACTTGGCAGGATGATGTTATTCAAAAAGTAAACTTGGATGGTTCGTTTGTTTACATCGTTAACGATCCTGATGGACTGCTCTTTGAGCCTAAAATATCCTCTGCCTTGCAAAAAAAAGATGCAATTTTATTTGATGACAAGGATCCTCTCGCACTTCGACTAACATATGAAGCATGGAGAAAACGGACTAAAAAAAACTCCCTCTTAATCCGTTTGGGTCAAGAGGGAGATCTATTTATCCCTTGTGACATTCAGGTCGAATCAAGTGAAATTAACTTTCACTTATCTGAGTTTTTTCAAGACATTGATTTATCGGCCATCAGATTGCTCCCTGCGTCGTTACTCCAGTCGGCAATGGATGCACTGAAATTATATACGCCTGGCAAACTGAATCTGCAGTCCAGCCTCGACTTCTTACTTCGCCATATTTATCGCATAGCTCCTGAGACGATCCAAACTAATACAGACCTTGTTAGGCTGTTAATCAGAAAACACTACGTTGGTATTGAGATGCCAACGCAGATTGAAGAGCGCCTCATTCGCCTGCTCAGTCTTTCACCGAAATTTAAATGCTGGGACTTTAATGCATTAATTCCAAACAAGAGTGCATTTTTTGATTTCTTGCAGCAACAATGGGAAATGTATCTGTATAGTGAGTTACCTAATGCTATTGCAAGTACGGCGTGGCCAAGCGAGAAACTTGTAGTACCATTTGCAGATAGTGACATTCGTGTTTTTATTGACAACTTGTTTGCCGAGGGCATTATCAAACCGGTGAAAGCGGACGGTCTGCCCGCAGGACATTGGGCCTGGTTTGGTATAGCTAAAGAGCCTGAGATAACCGAGCGCGAACGGATAAGCCTTTTATTGAAAAATGCCAAGGCTTACTTTGAAAAATGTGAGTTAGAAAGTATTAATACTGAATTTTGGTTTGAGCAATCCCACTCGCTTGGGATTATGAATGCATTGTTTTATGAAAACAAAAAACAACCTCCTGTTGCTGCTCTTTTCGAAGAAATAAAGAAATTAAACACCACTGCAGATTTTCTATTTCAGGAATGGCTACGTTTAAATTTTATAAAGTTACAAACTACTCCCACGGTTCGCTATCCTGCAATGTTGCATAAAGTCCCTGATTGGCTATCACGGCGCGTGGATAGTGGCAAAAAAATATGTTTATTGGTTTTAGATGGCATGGGAGCTCGACAGTGGCCATTATTGCGTAATCACTTGCAGTTGTGTGCCAATATATCTTTGGAAGAACATGCCTGTTTCTCTTGGGTTCCAACGATTACATCAATATCACGACAGGCCTTATTCTCTGGCAAGAAACCTTTTGCCTTTGCAGAGTCTTTACTGACTACCAGCAAAGAGGAGCAGCTATGGCTGGATTATTGGCAGGGTAAAGGTTTCGCCAAACGAGAAATAAATTATGCCAAAAAAATTGAGTCGTTATCAAATGACGCATGGCAAGAGTTGATAACTCCACCAAGCGTTAAAGTAGCCGGGTTCGTCATAAATTTTATTGATGAGCAAATGCACGGTATAAAAAATGGAATGTCTGCTTTGAATATGGTCGTAGATGGCTGGCTAACCGACTGGAATTTCAAAGAAAAAATTGCAGAATTATTAGACAAAGGCTTTGAAATTGTCATTACTTCAGATCATGGCAGCCAGGAAGCGACGGGAATCGGATATATCAATGAGGGAGTGAAAGCTGATACCAGAGGCGAACGAGTACGGATCTACCACGATCCTGCATTACGTGATAGTACTGCTCAAGCCTGCCATGGATCTGTGATAGCATGGCCTGGTCCTGAACTAGGGCTTCCCAAAGCGACCTACCCGCTACTCGCCAATGCTGATTGTGCTTTTAAAGGCAAAGGTGATGTCGTTGTGGGGCACGGGGGGATCAGTCTCCACGAGGTTATCGTTCCATTAATAATAGTTAATAGAAAACAATAAGTTATGGTTAAAACTCCCGGTTTCTGTCGCCATGTTGAAAAAGAGTGGCTTGAACAATCTCTTCGTTGGGTAGCAAACGGGGCTGAATATGCACAACTTAATGATAATCTTGATAACTTTTTAAGCGCGTATATTGTTTCCAAAGAAAACCGCCGTAAAGCACGGAATTTGCTCACCTCGGTGTGGAGTCAGCCAGTAGACCATTACACAAAGAATTTTTTTGATAAAGGTATTGTATTACATAAAGAGGCTGAATCATTTTCCTTACCTATTCATTGGGGCATGTTAATTGCGAGAAAGCCGTTCTTTGCCGAAGTCGCTCGCTTTATCGGCCGACAATCAAGGCTGAATAATACTTTTACTTATGCCCAAGCGTTTCGGCGTATGAGTATGCTTTATGGTGAAACCGAAGCCACCAGCAGAGCATTAAGTGCCGTATTAAGAACCATAATGGAATTAGGCATATTAAAGCGAAATATGAGTCCGGCCTCTTACTCCATTGTTAGTCAACGAGTCAGCATAAATAGTCATCTAGCAAATTGGCTGCTTGATGCTTTGCTCATTTCATCAAGCAAAGAGAGTATTGCTCTTGATGATGCCTTGAATGATCAGGCTCTCTTTCCCTTCCATCTTGATATTAACCTATCCAATCTTGATATGTCGGCATTTGAATGTCTGCAACAAGGAAACTCAATTGTAATTTTTAAAAAGGAATATTGAGTTATGAAACCAGCTATTGGATTTAATCGGCATTTAGAGATGGACTGGCTAGTTCAAACCGCATCTTGGTCAGCAAATGGGGTTCACGGCCAAGCATTAAAAAATAAAATTGATGTATTACTTGCGCCCAGCTTTGATAGCAAAGTTGCCCAAGATAAGACTAGAAACCTGCTCTTTGGAATTTGGGATTCAGAATCAAATTCCGTACCCAAAGCATTTCATGCCGATGCTTGTAGACTGCTTATTGAATACAGTGAGGTAAATATTGCGATTCATTGGGGAATGATGCTGGCTAAGTATCCATTTTTTTATAATGTTACGGCACAAATTGGAAAAATGGCTAAGCATGAAGGCTTATTTATCTACAAGCAGCTGGAGCAGCGTATAACCGAAGTCTATGGCGATACATCAACTATTAAGCGTTGTATTCAATTTGTTGTTAGGACATTGATCAATTTGGAGTTATTGTCTAATCCCAAGCAAGGTGTATATCAGTTACGAAAGCCCATTTCAATCGCTCATGATGATGTAAAGTCTTGGTTGGCGGAAGTGTCTGTGAGAGCAGAAGGAAACTCAAGTAAAAGTCTTTCTGCTATTAGTAATGACCCGGCTTGGTTTCCTTTTTATATTAACTTCAATGAGAATCGCTTAACATCAAATTTTCGCCTAGATGTCCATCATCAGGCTAATGATGCGATTATTTTTATATAAGTGAAACGATTAATAGCAACATCTATTTAAAGTGGGCTATAAATTAACGCCGGATATTCCGGCGTTAATTTATAGCCAATGAGCGGGAAGCGTGATATCAAAAGACTTCGCTGCATAGCGTAGCATACTCAAAATTTCGCTGTGCCGGGCTTGATCAATAACATGCCCAGCTTTGCGCTGCTCCAACATCGTCTGTAGCTCCGGCAAATTGAACATGCCAAGACGATGGAAGTTGCCCCAGGTAGGTTGGCCAAACAGGTTGTAAATGACCACAGTGCTATCTCTTTCACTGGCCAGGCGTTTTTCACCAAGGATCTTGGTCAGCGCTTCTTCGGCTTCATCTTTGTCATCGTAGGTGTTTAACAGTTTCATCGTCGGACGTTCTGGTAGAAATTAAGCGGTACAGTTTAGCAAAAATGGTAATGGAACCACAGCGAGAGTGATTAACCCAAGCATCCTCTCTCCGCAAGCGACACTATTCCTTCTGTGGCAACCACCAGATGATCCAGAAGCCGGATATCGACCAGCTCCAAAGCGCTCTGCAATCGGTGGGTGATCTCGATATCAGCTCTACTGGGTTCCGGGTGGCCGGAGGGGTGGTTATGCATCAGCATCAACGCCGCTGCATTGAGTGCCAGCGCGCGTTTGACGACTTCCCTTGGATAAACCGAGGCACTGCTGAGTGTACTGTGGAACAGCTCTTCAAACGCAAGCACCCGGTGTTGGTTGTCCAAAACAACATGGCAAATACTTCATGCTCTCTGCTCTGCAACAGGGTTTGTAGTGCCTGCTGAGCCAAGTGTTTGTCGGCAATAGCTTCTCCTTTGGCCTGTTTCTGACGGGCAATCTGGTTGGCGATAGTCAACAGGTCCTCTTCGTTAATCAGCTCAGTGACGAGGTAGGTGCCGGGGATCTCCCCAGCGATCAATTTGTGATGCAACATGATTGTGCTCCATACGCCATCGCCCCACCGCGAGGGATGCGGCAGGGTTAGAGATGTATTGAGTGAAGGGGAAAACGCTGGGTTAGTTGGTGGTGTTCAGGCTGTTGGAGTGTTCTGGGCGTAGTTAGTCAGAGGCATGTGGTAATAGGTGATCAGAGGTTCTCTTATAGTTGGGTGAGTCAGTAGTGAATCATAACCACGGTGTTAGTGTGGACACCAGTGGATATGCGATCACACCTTTGCGCAGTGTGTGATGTCCGCGCTTATCGCGGGGTAAATCGCGATATAGACATAGCCGTAGCTGCCAAGGGTATCGGCTTCGCAGGTAAAGCCGCCGTGCTGGATAGTGATGCAGTGCTGACGCTGGGCATCCAGTTCGCCGGTCAGCAGCTTGGCTTCCAGAGCCTTGATGATCTCCGGGAAAGCCTGGTCGAGATTGGCTATCTGCGCCTCACTCCACTCACCGATCAGACTGGCCCGATCGGATAGAAAATCGAGCCGGTAGCGGCTCTGTATCAGACGAGCGCCAAAGCGTGGAGAGATACCACGCGGAAGGCCCCAGCTGATGCTGGGGAGCGGTGTGAGAGCTGGGGCCTCAGGTTGCTGTGTAGCAGAGCATGTGGGGTGGGTTGTGGTCATGATTAGCGATACCTCATTTGAATGTCGATGATGGTGCCGGGCACGTTGTGACGCTGGCGCAGTCTGGTTAGGTGCTCAGGGAGTTCTGTCAGACTGGCCAGTCGCCCCCGGTAGAGTCGGGAGAGATTGACGTAGTCAGGGTGACTCACGGTGATGGTCACCTGATGTCCTGGCTGCCAGCGGCCAAACAGGCGAGCTTTGGCTTCCCTGATGGTGGTGATGCCGGGCGCTGGTAACGTCTGGCGGTTGCGCAGGTGCAGCTTGTTGAGCTCGGGGGCATATCGATGCACCTCGAGCCCGGTGATAAGACGGGTCATGTTCGGTGACTCCAATGATGCAAAGGGCCAGCCTGTGAGGGCTGGCCCTTTATGCTGTTTGTGGATGAGCGGGACAGTGGGGCGTCAACGACTGCAGTCAGCAATCTCGTTGATAATCGGCTTACAATTGAGCCGGTCCAGCAGGTGCAGCGAGCCGTATTGGGCTACCAGCCGGTCAATGGCCATCTGGGCGCAGGCAGTTCTGCTGGGTTTATTCTCGGGTATTGCGTAGCGAGCAGTGAGCCAGCCGCCGAGCAGTGCGATGCGGTAGCCACTCGGGATGTGTGTGAGAGAGGTGCCAATGCCCCTCCCGTGAATAAGAAAAGGCACTGCCTGCCCACCGATGTCGATATCCATGCGCTGGCCCTTGAGCTCGAAGGTGGTGAGCTCGCCGGTTTGCGGGTGCTTGCCCGGTACCTTGATGGTGATGTTTTTCGCCATTTCACACCTCCGGTTTGGCTTCAAAATAATGGATCACAATGCCAGCCTCTGGGTCGATACTGATAAAGGCCGGGGCTTGCGGGTGGTACTGATAGAGCCGCGCCAGTTCGGCACGAAACGCCTCAACATTCGGTGCAATCACATGGAGGGTATCCCCCTCGGCATAGGTAAAGGTCTCCAGCTTCTCGGTGTGAATCCATATCCCGAAGTACCAGGCATCCTCCTCGGTGTCATACTGCTGCCAGCCCTGCGCCAGTAGTGTCCGATCGTAGTAGTAACGGTCTGCCTGATGGCTACCCCGGTCGATGCGGCAGCCGGTCACAGTGAGCTCAAACGGGATGCAGCCCGCCTTGTGGGCTTTCTTGGCCCGGCGCAGGAGTTTGAGGGCCTTGGCTCTGCTACGGCCATTTCCGAGCGGGTGCGGCTGCTTGGTCCGCAATGCTAGGTGGGTCATTATCTTCGGCGCGGTGTTGTGGTTGAGCTGGCCGATGGCAGTGGTTATCTGCCGAGCGGACAGGGTGTTGTAATCACGGAGGTCATGCATGGTTGGGGTTCCTTCAAATGCAAACAGCCCCTCGGCGTGAGGGGCTGTATGGAGTCTTGTTTGTGATGGTGGCTGTGGCTCAGGTGTGACTACTCCAATCCGGCTTGTCATTACTACCGTGGTTGACGTAGGCCCCGACAATTACCCGTTGCCACTCACCAACCGGCTGACCCGCTGCATTACAGGCGCAGCGAAAGCGGGCGAAGTTAATCTCTCGTGGCAGGTGCTCACGCATATCCCGTGGACTGACAAAGAGCGAGGTTTTGTGCAGCACCGGGTTGGGGGCCACCAGAGGGCCACCAATACGCCGCCCCTCTACATCGTGGGCATAGGCAAAGCCCGGCAGCATCAACTGCTGACTGATGAGCTTGGCAAGCCCTGAGTGAGCACACATGGCCTCCGCAACTGCGGCTTGGCTAAAACTGTCGTTGAATTCGATCATGGGTGTTTCTCTCTTTCTGCAGGTGAACGGTAAGCCGCTGCCAGCAGCGCAAACTGTTCAACCTAGTAACTGATGCTGATACCCAGTTCATCGCTGATCCCATCCCCTAGACTGTGATGCAGGTGTGCCATGTCATTGGCGATACGTTGGGCTATATGGGCAGTTGAGCTCGGTTGTGAGCTTGTAACTGTCAGAATGATGGAAAGATTCATCACATCTCTCCCCAAGGGGCTTGCTCCCACAGTGACAACCGGGTCAGCACGTCTTGCGCCAGCGCTTGCTGCAACTGCTGGATTATCTTCACTAGCCGGGGAGCCTGTTCAGGGCTCCCACTCCATTCACTCGATTGGTACAGGGCGCAGCAGGTGAATTTGTACAGCGCCACCAGCTCGCTATCGGTGAGTGGTGCCTGGTGGTAACGGTGGGCAGGTTTAATCTGTCCCAGCTTGGTCGAGCAGTGCTGGCGTGGTTCCTTCTGCTCTTGCTGGCGTCCTAACTGATAGCGATGCCAGACTGCACGCCGGTTGGCGAGCATCATCAGTCGCACTAACCGGTCTACCCGCCACGTCCAGGTACTGGTGACCTCCATTGATGAGTTCCACCAGAGGGTGCGCAGCAACTCAAGGGTGTAGTGCGGTGGCATGGGGGCATTGCAAAAGCGGTGTAACTGTACGGCAAAGGTAAGGTAGTCCTTGCGATCGATCATGAAGGCAGACATGGGCATAGTTCCTTGAAATGCAAAAGGCCACCTGCAGTGAGGTGGCCTTGTGGGTGATGGCGTTGGACCTGATGATCCGGATTGGCTAATCGCGCAGCTGATTTAGCAGCACATCAATGACCTCGATGCAGTCAGCCAGGGTGAGCTGGTAGCCGTTAGGCAGGGTGAGCTGGTAGCCGTTAGGCAGGGGGCCACGATGGCGGGATCTGCCTGCATCTCGACGTTGTCTTCAAGCCAGCAGCGCAGCTCGAGGAGGATGTCGAGGGCGGTGAGGTGAGATTTGCCTGGGGTCTGGTT
>NZ_JAPDBM010000093.1:0-12178 GCF_027705265.1 Aeromonas sp. QDB11
AGCCAAGGCCCCAGAGGTATAGTGTGAAAAAAGCCAATAAAAACAATGCCAGTCAGGCTTAACTGACTGGCATTACCGTCAATTGACGGCCCCTTTCTCGTATCGCTATCGCGCCAAGCGCCAGCGATGTTTTGCCGATGTGGCAGAAACGCCCTAGAAAGGTGCGTTGCTCTCGTCGCTCTCCTGTAAAAACTGCTCCAGCTCGGCCTGATAGGCCGCATCAGGTTGACCGCTGCTGGCAGGAATTGCGGCAGCAGACCGGGCAAAAGGAGGGGCGGTGAGGGTCTCCATTACCCGCTGCTGCAGATAGTGGTAGAAGGGGTTGGAGGAGGTGCGGGTGAGGGCGCCGGAGTTGACGATCAGCACGCCGCGCTCGCCACGCAGGGCCAGACCGCCGAGATTGATGCCGTATTGCTCCCGCTGCTCCGGGCGCGCTGCCATGCCATAGAGGGGGTCGTCCATCGGGAAGGGGAGCGCCACGTGGGAGAGGGAGTAGATCTCCTTGGGATAATCGACACCCAGCGGGCGAACCTGTTCAGGCTGATCGGCGCTGGCCAGTGTTCTGGCCTGCGTCACGGGGGAGGAGGGTTCCATATTGCCCACCACGGTGAGGCGATAGTGCCCGGGGGCGTTTGGCAGCAAGCGTTGCAGCGCCAGCTCGGAGGCCGAGCTCATCAGCGGGCCAAACAGGGGGCTGCGGTTGATATCAAACAGCACCAGTTCGCTGCCGTTGGCCGGCAGGTAGTGGTAGAGATCGGCAATGATGGAGCGGGTGCTGACGGTGTAGTCCATCACCGACTGGAAGGTGAGGGAGGGGGGAAACGCCGCCAGCTCGCCACTGGCGGCCAGCTGGCGCACCTGCTGCTGGATGGCGTGAGTCAGGCGATAGGACTGGCGCGCGCCGTTGACCGGGAACGAGTTGTATTTGAACGGGTTGAACTCCGGCATGGTGTCGAGCCAGGCGGCGTTGGCAAAGGCGGGCAGCAGGGCAGGCACGGCCTTGAGCCCGGCGAAGCGGGCAAAGCGGGTCACCCCGATCATCGGGGAGATCAGTACCAGCCGATCCGGTTTTGCCAGCGTGCCGCTCGGGTCGGCCAGCGCATCGAGCGCATATTTCACCGCCAGCGCGCCGCCGTTGGAAAAGCCAACCAGATGCAGCGGCCGCTTGCCCGGCGCCAGCAATCTGGCCTCCCGCACCGCCAGTCGGGTGGCGGCCAGCCAGGTCTCCCAATCCACATCCACGAGGCCAGCGGGCACAGTGCCGTGGCCGGGGATCCTCAGCCCCAGCGCGATAAAGCCCTGCTGCTGATAGCGTCTGGCCAGATGGCGCAGGCTGTAGGGGGAGTCGGTCAGGCCGTGCAGCAGCACCGCCACCCCTTTGACTTCCCCCTCGGGGCGCAGCAGGTAGGAGCGGTTCCAGTTCTGCTGAAAGCGGGCGGGATTGATGGGGGCGTCCTGATAGTAGCGATTGCTGGCCAGTTGCTGCTCGGGCGGTGTCTTGGCGACTACCTCGGTGGCCACCAGCTCGAACAGCTCTGCTTCGCGGGCCAGATAGGCTTGCCAGTCGCTGCTGTCGAGCTCATCGGCACTGAGTTCGGGGGGCACCACAGTGTGCCACAGCTGCAGCGGCGCTGCCTGCCAGGCGAAGTAGGCTACCAGGGCCCAGCCGAGCAGCAGCAAGCCCAGCAGGCTGAGAAGAAGGCGGCGAACGAGGCGGCGGGTGCGAGCCAGCATGGGAGAGTCCTTGGCACTGATAAAAGAGGGGCGACCCTGCGTCCACGGTGACCGTACTAAGGGTCGAAAGCTGGCTTAAAGCCTAAGGGAAACAAGGTGATAAGTACAGACAGTGAGCAGTTCATCTAATGAAACAGAGGGCAGCCCCTGGGCTGCCCTCTGTGGTACGGGGATCCGTCTGTGCGGTCGCTGGCGCGTCAGCAGACTCCCTGGGCCAGCATGGCGTCGGCCACCTTGACGAAGCCGGCAATGTTGGCGCCGCTTTCGTAGTTCACGTGACCCGTCTCATCCTGGCCATAGTGCACACAGGTGGCGTGGATGCTGGTCATGATCCCCTTGAGGCGGGCATCTACCTCCTCCCGGCTCCAGCAGAGGCGTTGGGCGTTCTGGCTCATCTCGAGGCCCGAGGTGGCGACCCCGCCGGCGTTGGCGGCCTTGCCCGGGGCAAACAGCACCTTGGCCTCGTGCAGGCGGCGGATGGCGGCGGCGCTGCTCGGCATGTTGGCCCCCTCGGCCACCAGTTGCACGCCATTGGCAATCAAGGTGACGGCGTCCGACTCATCCAGCTCGTTCTGGGTGGCGCAGGGCAGGGCGATGTCGGTCGGCAGGTGCCAGGGAGTGCGGCCGCTGAAAAACTCCAACCCCTCCTCGTAGGCGTAATCGGCGATGCGTTTGCGCTGCTCGTTCTTGAGTGCCATCAGCCGCGCCAGTTTCTCGGGGGTAAAGCCCGCCGGATCGTAGACGGTGCCGCCGGAGTCGGAGGCGGTGATGACCCGGGCGCCGAGGGCCATCGCCTTCTCGATGGCGTACTGGGCCACGTTGCCCGAGCCCGACACAGAGACCGTCTTGCCGTCCAGGGATTGCCCCCGGTTGGCCAGCATGGCCTCGACGAAATAGAGCAGGCCGTAACCGGTGGCTTCCGGGCGGATCAGGCTGCCGCCAAAGGAGAGCCCCTTGCCGGTAAAGACGCACTCGGCGCTGTTGGTGAGCTTCTTCATCATGCCCGCCATGTAGCTCACCTCGCGCCCGCCCACCCCGATGTCGCCGGCTGGCACGTCGGTGTCGGCGCCGAGGTGACGATGCAGCTCCAGCATCAGCGCCTGGCAAAAGCGCATCACCTCTCCCTCGCTCTTGCCCTTGGGATCAAAATCGCTGCCCCCCTTGCCGCCGCCCATGGGCAAGGTGGTGAGGGCATTCTTGAAGGTCTGCTCGAAGGCGAGGAACTTGAGCACCGAGGTATCCACCGAGGGGTGAAAGCGCATCCCCCCCTTGAAGGGGCCGATGGCGGAGCTGTGCTGCACCCGGTAGCCCCGGTTCACCTGCACCTGGCCTCGATCATCCACCCAGCTCACCCGAAACTGGATCAGCCGCTCCGGCTCCACCAGCCGCTCCAGCAGACCGTGCTGCAGGTAGCGGGGGTGGCGCACCACATAGGGCCAGATGGAGGCGATCACCTCGCTCACGGCCTGAATGAACTCCGGTTGATGGGGGTTGCGGCTGGCGACCTGGGCCAGAAAATCCGCCTGGGAGAGGGAATGACTCATCTGTAACTCCTGTAGTGAAGGGTAAACATGGCCTCTTGCCAGAGAGAAGTGCATGCCCCGAGCTCCGGATATAGAGACAGAAAAAGGGGATAAATGCAGGCAAAATTCGTTATTTGATGCGTTCAGAAAAGATTGTTCTGTTACTTGCCGAAAACCACGTAAAAGTGTGATGTGAAGGCAAGATAATTCGTGATAGTGATTATCTTTTTATGCTTATTTTTTAGATAAATAGCAAGAAATTGTCTTGTGTGTTCAGTGTCAGAAAGTACGTATTGCATAGAAGATGAATAATTTCAGGCTCTGAGCTGTTGCGCTGGCAAGCTTGGCATGGTGGGAACGATGGCGGTTTGTGACGTGGGGGGTGACAAGACCGCTGACTCCGTCGATGGTGGTGGGCAAAGAAGTATCCGGCGAACGGCGCCCGGCGATGTGCTAATGTAGCGCCCTGATATTCCAACCAGATTGTGCTGTGTTTTTGATACGGAGCTTTATGCAGATCCCACCGACCCTCCATCGGCAGATGTGGCCGACCCGTTTTACCCTCTCTTTTATCGCAAATGAACAGGTGACCCATGCTGGCTAACGAATCCATGCGCCTGAACAAATACATCAGCGAGAGCGGCATCTGCTCGCGCCGCGAGGCCGACCGCTTTATCGAGCAGGGCCACGTCTTTATCAACGGCAAGCGCGCCGGGATTGGCGATCAGGTACAGGTTGGCGATCTGGTCAAGGTGAACGGTCAGGTGATTGAGCCGCGCGAGGCGGACAGTCTGGTCTTTATCGCCCTCAACAAGCCGGTGGGCATCGTCAGTACCACAGAGGCGGGCGAGAAGGACAACATCGTTGATTTCGTCAACCACAGCACCCGGGTCTTCCCCATCGGGCGACTGGACAAGGATTCGCAGGGCCTTATTTTCCTCACCAACCACGGCGATCTGGTCAACAAGATCCTGCGGGCGGGCAACGATCACGAGAAAGAGTATCTGGTGACCGTCGACAAGCCGGTGACCGACGAGTTTGTGCGCGGCATGGCGGCCGGGGTGCCGATCCTCGGTGCCGTCACCAAGAAGTGCAAGGTGAAGAAAGAGGCGCCGTTCGTCTTTCGCATCACCCTGGTGCAGGGGCTGAACCGCCAGATCCGCCGCATGTGCGAGCACTTCGGTTTTGAAGTGACCAAGCTGGAGCGCATCCGCATCATGAACGTCAGCCTCAAAGGGCTGCCGGTAGGCGAGTGGCGCGATCTGACCGACGACGAGCTGATCGAGCTGTTCAAGCTGATTGAGGACTCCTCCTCCGAGGTGAAACCGGCGAAGGGTGAAAAACCGAAGGCGGCCAAGGCCCCTACGGCGTCAACCGCCAAATCGGCCCAAGGCAAGAAGCCGCGCCGCGATGACGACCACGAGATTGGCGGTCGCCCCAATGTGCCGGGTCCGGAAGCCTTCGAGAAGAAGCTGCCGGTGGGCAAGGTCGGCGCGGGTAAAGGGGCTGCCAATAAGGGCGGCGCCGGTAAAGGCGTGCCCAACAAGGGCGGCAAACCGGCCGCTGGCAAGCCGCGCACCGCTAACACCGGACGGCAGAAGAAGGGGCGCTGAGTTGCCCCCCTGAACGGGGTCAGCCTCACCAGTCATCTCCAACACACCGGCCTCAGGCCGGTGTGTTGCTTTGGGCCGCAGAGCTGGCCGGGAGGGGAGCAGAAGGGGTTGACTCGCTGCTAGTAGGTAACTTCATTACGCGAGGATAGTGGCGCGGGTCGAGGCGCACTACCAGCAGGCTCATCAGCAGCAAGCCCCCCAGTTGCCACTGCCAGGCGGCCGCGAAGTCGCCCACATAGTGATAGAGCCGCGCCGCCACCCAGGGGCCGGTGGCGGCCAGCATAAAGCCGAAGCCCTGCATCAGGGCGCTCAGGGTACCGGCGCGGCGCGGGTCGGGCAGGTGATCGAGCGCAATCACCATGATCAGCGAAAAGCTGCCGCCCAGACCGGCGCCGCACAGCATGCACCAGAGAATCGGGGCACTGGCGGGCGCCAGCCAAAGACCGCCAAATCCCGCCAGTTGCGTGGCGATGGCAAGGCCCATCCAGGGTCGTCGGTCCATCTTGCGGGCCGCCAGCAGCGGCAGGCCAAGGCCGCTGGCGGTCTGGGCCAGTGCCAGCCAGGCGACCAGCTCGCCTGCCTGCGCTGGGCTCCACCCTTGCGCCATATAGGCGGGGGCCAACCAGGCCACTACGATGCCGTAGCCGCTGTTGATGATGCCAAAGCAGACGATGAGCAACCAGCTGCGGGGCAGGGCTATCAGCCGCTGCTCGCCATCGGGAATGGCGACCGCGGCGGCCCGTGGCAGACGCACTTTCCACCCTAGCCAGACGAGGGCCAGCAACACCGGCAGGCTCCAGAGCGCCAGTGCCCGCGACCAGTCGAGGCTGGCCGCCAGCCGCGGGGTGAGACTGGCCCCTAGCGCTCCGCCCCCCATCATGCAGGCAGAGAAGATCCCCATCACCAGCGGCACCTTGTGGGCGAAGGCCTGCTTGATCAGTGCCGGCAACACTCCTTGCACCAGCGCCGACCCCAATCCACAGAGCGCTGCGCTGGCGATCAGCAAGGTGCCGCTCTGGGCATCGAAGCGGATGGCGCTGCCAATGCCGAGCAGCAGCAGGGCCGCTCCCAGCAGTTGGCACGCACTGGCGCGCCGACGCAGGCTCGGGGTGAGCAGCACGCCAATCCCGATCAGCCACAGCGGCAGCAGGGTGAGCCAGGCTAGGGTGTCCATCCCCAGCGACAGACGCTGATCAATGGCTTGGGCCAGCGGGCCTATGGCGGTGAGAAAGGGGCGCAGGTTCAGGCCAATCAGGATCACCAGCACCAGCAGGGCGAACCGTTGGCGGTGCGCTGCTGCCGGGTGGGCGGTGGTTCCCTTACTCATCAGCAGGCACGGCTTGCTGCGGCTGGGGGCCGTAGAGATCTGCAGCCGTCATGGTCACGGCCAGTTTGGCCAGCGGCAGAGGTTGCGGCGCAAGGGGCAGCCCCAGCTGTTGATAGGCGGCGCTGCTATCAAAGCCGAACGGGGCCGCATCGGCGTTATCAAAGGCGTAATAGACGGCGGCGATGCCGTTCATCACCAGCGCACCGAGGCACATGGGGCAGGGGTGGCCACTGGCATAGACGATGGCCCCCGCGAGCGGCCCGCTTTGGCTTGCCTTGCGCAGTGCTTCCAGCTCAGCGTGACGGGTTGGATCCCCATCCAGATGGATGCCGTTGACCGCGCTCGCCACCAGTTGGCCATCTCGCACCAGCAGCGCCGCGAAGGGGCGACCGCCCTGCTGATGATTTTCTCTGGCCAGTTGCACCGCCTGCTCCAGCCACTGTTGGTGAGTCTGGAGTGAGGTCGATGGGGTGAGCGAGCAAAGAGGGGTAGACGCTACAAGAGGCTGTGACATGGTGACAAACCCTGATTTGACGGAAGAAACGCCAGCCTAGCGGGGTCTAAGGTCATTTGGAAATTAAATGATAGAATAGGTTTCAGTGGTTTTGTAAATGGAGTGCCCCATGCTGGATCCCCTGTTACTGCGCAGTTTTGTCGCCATTATCGACACCGGCAGCTTTACCCGCGCCGGTGAGCGGGTCCATCTGACCCAATCCACCATCAGCCAGCAGATCCGCCGCCTTGAGCAGCAGCTTGGCTGCCCGCTGCTGGATCGCGCGGGCCGTCAGGTGGTGGCGACGGCGGAGGGGGAAAAATTGCTGGGGCTGGCCCGCCGTATTCTGGCGCTGCTGGCACAGGCCGAAGAACAAGTGACGGAAGGGAGCGTGGCACTCAGCCTCGGGGTGCCGGAGGATTTCGCCGCAGGAGCCATCACCCCGGTGCTTGCCGCCTTTGCCCGCGATTATCCCGAGGTGCGGTTGGAGGTGCAAAGCGGCCTGAGCCACGAGATCTGGCAGCGCTTCGCGGCGGGGGAGCTGGATCTGGCGCTGGTCAAGCAGACGCGTGGGCAGGGTTCGCCCCTTGCCAGCTGGCGCGAACCGCTGGTGTGGGTCGACAGTCGCGACTGGCCCGCCCGGGAACGGGATCCGCTGCCGCTGGTGGTGTTCCCGAGCGAGGGGCTCTATCGGCGGCAGATGACCGAGGCGCTCGATGGCCTTGGCCGGCGCTGGCGTATTGCCTATGTCAGCGCCAGTCTCGCCAGTTTGCAGGGGGCGGTGAGTGCGGGCATCGGCGTGAGCTTGCTACCCAAACGGTTGATGCCCGCCGATCAGCTGGCTCTGACCCTGTGGCCCAAGGTGGCGCCGGTGGAACTGGCGCTCCATGCCGGAGTTAGCGGAAGCGAGCCGCTCAGCCGCTTGAGCGCGGCCCTGATCGCCCTCTGCGACGAGGTGATGGGGCCGCAGTGAGTGACGACGCGGTGAAAGGCTTGGGCGGGAAGAGAAGGCGACGAGAAGCGAGACAAAGGGCAGGATCGGATCAGAGATCCTTCCCCTCCGCCAACTTGCGCTCGTAGTCACTTTTCACAATGGCCAGCGCCGCCAGTACCAGCTCGGGGGCCAGCTGGTTGGTCTCCAGCAGTTCAATCAGATCCACCGCGAGTTTCACCTCGGGCGGGGCAGTTTCCAGTGACATGGGCAGGGTTCCGGTTGCGGGGAGAGGGGGGGATTATACAGGGGCGCCGCCGTAGGCCGAAAGCGCCCGCGGTATCGGGCTGTGAGGCACCAAGATCAGAGGTGCTGGCGCATCTCCTTGTCGATCTCCTCGCGCAGGGCAATCAGCTTTTTGGCGTACTGCTGCAACTGCAGATCGCTTTCGCTCAGCGGCTGCCACTGGGGCACCGGGGTCGGTTTGCCGTGCTCATCCATCGCCACGAAGATGATGATGCAGTGGGTGGTTTTGTGGTGTTCGGTCTCGGTGGGGTGGCGGCTGTAGACATCCACCGCCAGATGCATGCTGGTGGTGCCGGTGTGGATCACCTGAGCGTGCACCTCCACCAGCTGGCCAATCTGGATGGGGCGCAAAAAGCGGATCCCCCCCACATAGACGGTCACCGCATAGCCGCCGCACCAGCCCGCGGCGCAGGCATAGCCAGCCTGATCGATCCACTTCATCACCATGCCGCCATGAACCTTGCCGCCGAAATTGACGTCGGAGGGTTCGGCCAGAAATTGCAGGGTCAGTTCGCGGGGTGGGGTCATGCTCTCTCCTTGGTTAACCGTCATTGACGGTAGCTTTTGCGATAGACATCTGCCTGTTGGCAGGGGGGCAGGTTATTGAGATCGGGCCGCTTGTTGCCCTCGCGCTGGCCAAAGCTGGCGAACTCCTGCTGGCACTTGTCGACCTTGCCCCCCTCCTTGATACAGGAATCGATCCGCTGTTGCTTGCCCTGCTCGACCCGTTGCTGCTGCGCTTGCTGGCAGGCGGCATCCAGTTTGGCCTGCTGGGCTGAGCGATCCAGCTCGCTGGCCGCACTGGCGGTGCCACACAGCAGCAAGGCGACTAATGGGGTGATGGTGCGCATCCTGATGCTCCTTGTTGACCTGTTTCAGGTATACCGCGAATGGCGGCAGGATGCACAGGGGCCGGTGCAATAATGGGGGCCCATTCACTGTTGGTTCATCAGTCTGGCGCCAGCATGGGCCGAACAATAGCGAGGTGTCACGATGAAACAGATGCTGGAACAGTTGCTGGGGGCTGGCAAAGGCTGGCTCAACGACGGGGGCGACAAGCGCAAGGGACAGATGCAGGGGGCGCTGGCCGGTGGCGCGCTGGGTCTGCTGCTGGGCAATAAAAAAGTGCGCAAATATGGCGGCACAGCGGCTGCCGTGGGTGGCGCTGCAGCCCTTGGCGGGCTGGCCTTCAAGCTCTATCAGGATTGGCAGGCCCAGCAGGCGGCACCCGCCCAGCCCACTCATCCCATCAGCTCTCTTGAAGGCAATGCGCTGGATGCCCGCGCGGCGCTTTTGGTGCGCGCCATGGTGGCAGCGGCCCGGGCCGATGGCCATATCGACGGCGCCGAGCGCCAGAAAATTCAGGAGTACCTGACCGAACAGGGTCAGAGCGATGTGGCCCGCTGGATTGACGCCGAGCTGGCCCGTCCCCTCGACCCCCACGCGCTGGCGAGGGAAGTGACCGACATGGAGCTGGCCACCGAGGTCTATCTCGCCTCCCTGCTCGCCATCGAAGTGGATCACTTTATGGAGCGAGGCTATCTCGACGAACTGGCGCGCGCCCTCAAGCTCGATGACAACCTCAAAGGGAGCATCGAGCGGCAGGTGGCCCAACTTAACGCCCCCGCCTGATACCCCTCACCGCCATGGATTGCCGATAACGCCCCGCTCAAGGGGCGTTGTTGTTTCTGCTGCCCGTAAAAAGATGCGGATGAGCCTATTTGGATTGCGGGGCACAGCCCCTAAGATGGCGCAGGGCCATCACCATTTTTGCAAGGAGCATCCGTTGGAGATACGCAAGGCAACCGAACTGGATATCGACGCCATTGTCGAGCTGAATCGGCAGATAGGCGAGATCCACCATCAGCACTATCCCGAAGTGTTCTGCCCTCCTTCGCCAGGGGAGCGGGAATTTTTGCTGAGCGCTATCGGCGCGGAAGGGCGTCTGTTCTGCGTTACCGAGCAGGATGGCAGGGTGGTGGGCTTTTTGACTGCACGGATCGACATCAATGAGAGCGTGCCGTTTCTCACCAATGCGCCGATTTGCCGTATCGGCTCGGTGGTGGTGGATGAGCAGCATCGCTCTCACGGGATTGGTAAGGCGCTGATCGCCCACTGCGACAGTTGGGCCAAGGCCCGCAATGCCCAGCAAATCCGGTTGGAGGTGATGGCCTTCAACGAGCGCGCCCAAGCCTTCTACGAGGCGCTGGGCTTCAAGGTGCAGTCACAGATCATGGCGAGATAAACCGCGTTACCTATCTCCCTGACCACCAGTCTGCCAACAACCTATTTCCCATTGAACAAAGGCCCGTAACGGGCCTTTGTTCGTTTCACCAGCGGCTCTTTGCCACGTTACTTGTCACCGAGCTGCGCGGCGATCAGCGCAGCCAGCCGGGTGAGGGCCTGCTCCAGCTGTTCGCTCCAGGGATGGGAGCTGTTGAGGCGCAGGCAGTGGTTGTGTTGTCCCTGACTGGAAAAGAGTGCGCCGGGGGCCACTGAAAAACCGCTGCCAAGGGCCTGGGCGTGCAGGGTGCGGCTGTCGAAATGGGCAGGCAGCTCCAGCCAGAGGAAGTAGCCGCCATCGGGGGAGGAGATCCGCACCTCGCCCGGCAACAGCCGCAGCAGGGCCGCCCGCATCTGCTGCTGGCGCTGGGCCAGGGTGTGGCGCAGGCGGCGAAAGTGGGCATCGACCCCGCCCTGGCGCAGCATCTCGGCCAGCGCAAGTTGGCTTGGCACATTGGTGGAGAGGGTGGACATCAGCTGCAGCCGCTGCACCCGCTCGGCATGGGGCCCCGCCACCACCCAGCCGACCCGAAAGCCCGGCGCCAGACACTTGGAAAAGGAGCAGCAGAGCAGGCTGTCGCCGCGCTGATCCCAGTGCTTTATGGGCTTGGGGCGCTCGCGGCCAAAGTAGACCTCTGCATAGACGTCATCCTCCACCAGCGGCACCCCGTGGCTGTTGAGCAGTGCCATCAGCCGCGCTTTGTGACTATCCGGCATGGTGTGGCCCAGCGGATGCTGCACATTGCCCATCAGCCAGCACGCCTTGACCGGAATGCGGGTGAGGGCGTCGGCCAGCAGGTCGAGATCGATGCCCACCCCCGGAATGACCGGGATCTCCACCGCCTTGAGTTTCAGCCGCTCGATGGCCTGCAGGGCGCCATAGAAGGTGGGGGACTCCACCACCACCCAGTCACCGGGCTCGGTCAGCACCTGCAGACTGAGAGAGAGCGCCTCCATGGCGCCGGTGGTGATGATGATCTCCTGCGGATTGACCGCCACCCCGTCGCTGGCGTAGCGCTGGGCGATGGCGCGACGCAGCGCTTCGTTGCCGGGGGGCAGGTCGGCCACCGTGCTGAAGGGATCGAGTTTGCGCATGCAACTGGCCAGCGCCCGCCCGAGCTGGGGATGGGGGAACAGGGTCGGGTCGGCCACCGACATGCCAAGGGGCACGAGATCCCGCGATTTGCTCGCCTGCAATACCTCGAACACCAGATCGTTGATATCGACCGAGCCGCTGTAGTGGGTCTGGCTCGGTGTGTGCTGCACGAGCTGTGGTGAGGCTGCCTTGACGTAGTAGCCGGACTGGGGGCGGGCGAGGATCCGCCCCTGACTTTCGAGCAGTTGATAGGCCTGCAGCACGGTCATGGGGCTGAGCCCGTGGGTTTTGCAGCTCTGGCGAATGGAGGGAATGCGCTCCCCCGGTTGCCAGATGCCATCGTCGATCTGGCTTTGCAGGCGGTCGGCCAACTGCTGGTAAAGGGACATGATCTGGATCAACTGTTATAGGTGTAATTCAATATAACTGCATCTGTTATAGGTGTCATGCTCCGTGATGTACTTGTCACGCACGAAACGTGCAAGGCAAATACAACAAAAGAGAGTGACGCATGATCAATCCGGATGACGTGGTCAGCCTGTCTCGCCTGCAATTTGGCGCCACGGCCCTGTTCCACTTCCTGTTTGTGCCCCTCACGCTGGGGTTGTCCTGGATCCTGGTGATCGCCGAGTCGGCCTATGTGATGACCGGCAAGGTGATCTATCAGGACATCACCCGCTTCTGGGGCAAACTGTTTGGCATCAACTTCGTCATGGGGGTCACCACGGGGATCACCATGGAGTTTCAGTTCGGCACCAACTGGGCTTATTACTCCCACTACGTGGGGGACATCTTCGGTCAGGGTGAGAGCGTGAACATTTTGTTAAATTTCACCCAGTTTTTTGAGACCCGCATTGAGTACCGTTTCCAGA
>NZ_JAPDBM010000094.1:0-11328 GCF_027705265.1 Aeromonas sp. QDB11
TCCGAAACCAATCAACAGGTTTCGGATTTTCACACATCAGAAGGATCGGTCAATGGATCCTTAACTGATCGGCATTAAGGCCTTGGCCTCTCTTCTGTTTTTTCAGGATGCGTGATTAAGCGCTGCGGGTCGCCAGATTGATAAAGATCTGGGCTCCCACTAACAGGCAGTCATCGTCCAGATAGTAGGGATTCGCATGCAGGTAGTTGCAGATCCCCTTGGCCTGTCAGGCGCTTTTAGTCGTTGCCAGATTGATAAAGATCTGGGCTCCGACCAGCAGGCAGTCGTCATCGAGGTAGTAGGGATTCGCATGCAGGTAGTTGCAGATCCCCTTGGCCTGACAGCCGCTGCCGAGGAAGAACATGGCCCCCTTGCGGCCACGGCAGGCGTTGACCATGTAGCTGAAATCCTCACTGCCGGTCATCGGCTGACCCTGAGCGTTGATCCCCTCAGAGGGCAATACGTCGGCAGCCGCTTGCAACAGACGGGCGCAGGCATCGGCGTGGTTCTCGACGGCCGGATACCCGGCATAGACCATCTTGGTCTTGAAGCCGCGCAGTTCGCTCTGGGCCACGATCTCCTTGAAGCTGTTCTTCAGGATCTGGTCGGTCTCGGCATCCATGGCGCGGATGGTGCCGCGCGCCTGTACATGGTCAGCGATGGCGTTGGGAATGGTGCCGCCGTTGATCATGCCGCAGCCAAATACCGCCGGGCTGAACGGGCTGGTGCGCTTGGCGACGATGTAGTCCATATCCTCGATGATCCGCACCGCTTCGCGGATGGCATCCAGCCCCTTGTGGGGAGTGGATCCGTGGGCAGAGATGCCGTGCACATCCAGCGTCCAGGCGGAGCCCCAGGAGGACATCACACCGTTGTTGAACTTGATGGTGCCGGTCTCCATGGCGCCGTCGTTATGGAGGGCATAGACCTCGTCTACTCCCTTCATGCAGCCCAGCTCCACCATCTTCTCGGCGCCCGGCACCCGCATATCCTCTTCCGCCATCTGGAAGATAAAGCGGACGTTGTACTGCAGGCGATCGCGGTTGGCGGCCAGAAACTTGGCGGCGGTCAGAGCGATCGCCATATGGGAGTCGTGACCGCAGTTGTGGGCCATCCCCTCGTGGTTCGACTTGAACGCAACGTCGCTCATGTCGTGCATCTCGAGGCCATCCATGTCGGCGCGGAAGGCGATGGTCGGCAGCACCGGGTCAACCACCAGATCGCCGTGGAAACCGGTGAAGCCCGGGTAGTCGGTGAGGCGATAGCCAAAGCTTGCCATCAGCTCGCGGCAGTAGGCCGAGGTCTTGAATTCGACGCCGGAGGCTTCCGGAATGGTGTGCAGGTGGTGGCGCACTTCCTGACTGAAGTCACGCAGGGCCAGCAGGGCTGGCTCAATGTGGATGTTGTTCATCAGATGATCCCTTGCATGGAGAAGCCGAGCTGGGCGACCAGCGACGCGCCGAAGAAGCAGCAGGTGGAGACGATCATGAAGATCAGAATCACTTTCCAGGACATCTTCTTCAACTCTTCCAGCTGACCGCCCACCGAGAGACCGGCAAAGGCCAGCAGCGGCACGCAGCAGGAGAGGAAGGAGATCTTGGCGACGGCATCGATAAAGAGGCCGCGCACCGGGGTCTCCGGCAGGCAGATGAGAATGCCGATGATGGTGGCATAGGCAAACGCCGGCAGAGAGGAGGGCAGGTAGCGCTTGGCAATCAGCGAAGCGAACACCACCAGTGACATGGCGATGAAGCTGTCACCCATCAGCCAGAGCGGGGTGCCGGTGGTCAGGGTCTGGGTAAACATGGCCAGCAGGATCGCCAGAAAGACGAACCGCATATCCATTACGATGCTTTTCATGCTTTCTCTCCTTTGGCGGTCAGGGCATAGATTTTTTCAGCGAGCGGCAGACCCAGATAGGTGAGGGAGAGGGCGCCGAGGGCAGAAGAGAGCAGGTTCGAGGCTGCGGCGATACTCAGCACCTGCTGGGCCAGCGCTTCGTCGAGACCGTTGATCAGAGCACCGGAGGCGGCACTCAGCATGGAGCCTGAGCCCACGCCGGAACCGGCGGCCAGCGCCAGCGGGTGCAGACCGGTGAGCGGGGCGATACTGCCCAGCACGCTGAACCAGAGGGTGCCGATGACGGAGCCGCACAGGTAGATGGCCAGCACGCCGATGTACTCCTGGGAGCCGGTGCCGAACTTGCCCTGAATGACCGCAACCGACGGCTCACGGCTGATGGAGGAGCAGGCCCCGATGGCGCGACGGCCAAAGCCGAACTTCACCGCCAGCGGAATGGCGATCAGGATCGGCAGCAGGTTGCCAATCTCCTGCAGGAACAGCGGTACGCCGACGCTCAGGATCATCTTCAGGTTGGGGATGATCATCCCCGCGTACTGGGTGCCCAGGATCAGCAGGCTGAAGCCCACCATCTTGCCGCAGAAGCCCTCTTCTTTCTCGGTGAAGAGCTGCTTCCAGCCGGGGATGCGATCCTTGATCGGCTTGGCGGAAATGCACATGCCGATGATGACGGCAAAGAGCATCGGCAGGATCGGGATGATGGCGATGCCGATCTTGATCTCCTGCTTGCCTATCAGGTACTGGGCCACAAAGATCAGCATGGCGGTTGCCAATATGCTGACCGTGACCGTTTTGAGGGGGCTGGTTTGCTGCATGGTCTGTTCTCTTGTTATTCGTGAGTGTTCCACTTTAAGTGCCATCGCCAACTTGACGGGCTGGCGAATGATGGGGGCATGATAGGGAGGGTCGCGGGGGAGGAATGTGACCTCCATCAAGCTGGCCATATGGCATTTTTTCATGGGGTATGCCCTTTAACCCTGTGGATACCAAGGGTTAAATGTCGTTAACAGATTGCCAGCAATCAGGTGATATGGTGACCTGGGGGCGCCTTGGACAAGTTCAAACAGAGAGCGAAGAAGACAGCTCTCGCGTTAGAGGCTCATCGGTACTATCTGCCTGCAGTGCGATATCAAACAGTTGCATGCGCAGTTCGCGTCCATCACCATCCTGCAAACCATCAAGCCTTATCTGGCCGAGCGCTGGGACGAGTATCAGCACGCCATATGGGATGAGACACCGAGCTTTGATGCGATCTGCTTTCGATAAACCCTGCCATCACATGTATGGCGCCATCTGACCATAGCCACACCGGAGAAGGAGAGCCCCTTTGGCCCACAGCACCTCACATTCTGCTGAACTGATCGATATTGCCGAACTCAAGGCGCAAAGCGGCGACGCCAGCTTTGCCAAGGGGGTGAAACTGGCCAGTCAGGGGGCGGTACAGCAGCTCGCTCAGGATGGTGAGACCATCACCGCCAGGGTACAGGGCAGTCATCTCTATCGGGTAAGACTGGAGTGCGGGCGTACGATGGTGAGTCACTGCAACTGCCCCGCTGCCGACTATCAGACGCTCTGCAAGCACGGAGTCGCCACCGCGCTGGCCTTCAATATGCAGCTCAGCGGCTTGGATGGTGAGGAGGGCTCGGTGGCACAGGTGCCCGATGCGCGGGCCAGATTGCGCGGCTATTTCGAGCGGCAAGCGCAACCGGCGCTGCTCGATGTGCTGATCGATGAGATCCGGCGCGACCCGAAACGCTGGGATTATTGGTTGAGGAAAGTAGAACTGAGTGAGCAGCCGCTCTCGCCGGCCAAACTGAAAAGCATGATCAACAGGGCGCTGCCCAAGCGGGATGTGTGGGAGTGGCGGGAGGTGAGCGACTACTTCAGCGAGGCCGAAGCGTTGTTTGAAGAGATCTGGGAGGGGATCGATACCCTCCCGCTCGAGCAGCAGTGGCAGCTGACCTGTTACGCGCTGGACCGGCTCAATACCGTGCTGTTACAGGTCGATGACTCCAATGGCGATCGCTGCGAGCTGGAGTTTGCGCTCTGCGAACGCCTCCCTGCGCTTTTTGCTCGCTTGCCATGGCCAGAGAGTGACAAGATCGACTGGCTCTTTACTCACCTCATCGAGCAACCGCAGGATATCTTCCCCGCAGAGGAGGCGTTTGGCGATATCATGCACAGTCCGGCCCTTCTGGCGCGCTGCGAGCAGAAGCTCGCCAGCTTGCGGGTGGAACGAGTGCCGAGCGATGAGTATGACTGGGATCTGCAACGCTATACCCTCCCCTTGCTGGATGCGGCCCGCGCGGCCGGTGACTGGCGGCGCGAGCTGACCTTGCTGGCCAGTATTGCCACCATGCCACGGGATTGGCTCCGGCTCTGCAGCATCTGCTGCGATCATGATGAGCCGCTGGAGGGGGAGTATTGGCTCGCCAAGGCGCGCAAGCTGGCGGTATCACCCCATGAAAAGAGTGAGTGCGATGAGGTCGAGATCCGGCTCTCTATCGCCCTTGGCGAGAAGGGGCGGGCATGGCGTCTGGCCCGGGCCGGGTTCGAGCGGATGCCTCATTTTGACGGGTTCAAGCGGCTGCGCCAGTTGCAACAACAGTTGGAGTGGCAGGACGAAACCCTGCTGCCCTGGGCCGAGCTGTGTTTCAAGGATCAGGCCGCGGTCAGTCAGCCGTTCAATTTATCCTCTCATCAGGATGCGCTGGTGCGCTTCTATCTCGATCAGGAGCGGGTGCTGGATGCCTGCAACTGGGTGGCCATCCACAAGATAAGCCCGGAGCTGATGCTTACCCTGGCGGACAAGATCGCCCCGGACAATCCGCTGCTGGCCATCAGTTATACCTTTCGGGTTGCCGCCAGCTATGTGGCGACAGGTCAGAACGATGGCTATGAGCAAGCTGCGGCGGCGCTGCGCAAGCGGGAGCAATCGCTTGGGGATGACAAGGCGCTGCAGGAGAACTTTAGCCAGCAGCTCCGGGCGCTGGCGACCGAATACAAACGCAAGCGCAACTTTATCAAGCTGGTGAATCTCTATTTCGTCTCCCGCCTCTGAGTTTCTCTTATGACGATGCGCCTCTGTCAGCGCCAAGGGATGGATAGCCAGCAATAAAAACGGGTCTGCAGTCGCAGGCCCGTTTGTCTTTGTATGTAGTCAGTGGTACCCGCTATCGGTACTCAGGTGGTGGGCTTTAGCCTGGCACTGCGCAACAGCAGGGGGAGCTGGTAGAGCACCAGGGCACCGAGCACCAGTCCGGCACCGGCCAGTTTGGCGCCACCGAGCGGTTCGCTATAGAAGAGGGTGCTCAGCAGCAGAGTCCAGACCGGCTCCAGCAGCATCATCAGGGCGGCGTGGGCGGTGGTCATCTTGCTCAATGCGTGGGTAAGCAGCCAGTAGCGTAATGTGGTTGCGATCAAGACGCTCGCCGCAAACCAGCCCCAGATGCCGTGGCTGATCCCGCCCTCGGGCCACTGCTCGGTCAGCAGGGAGAGCAGGGTGCCGAGCAGGCCGGTCATCGCCAGCTGGATGCAGGTGAGCCAGGTGGGGGCAATGGACTGGGCAAAGTGGCGATGGACGGCGAGCTGGATGCCGAGGGTGGTGGCCGCCGCCAGAAACCAGAACAGCGAGAGCGACACTCCTGTTTGTTCTGGGTGATCTCCACCCCAGTGGGTGCTGCTGGAGAGCAGCAGCAAACCGGCGATGGCGATAGGCAGGGTGAGCCAGTAGTGGCGGCCGGGTTTGGCCCGAAAGGCGGCCCAGGCGGCCAGTGGGGCCATCAGGGTGGCGACGCTCATGATAAAGGCGCCGCTGCCCAGCGCATCGCTCTGGCTGATGGCGGTAACCCACAGCAGCAGGCTGGCACCGAGCAATGTGCCGCATCCTGCGGCGCGCAGCAGTTGAGCGCGGGTCGGCGGTGGTTCACGCAGCCAAGCCAAGGGGAGCAAAAGTAGGGCGGCCAGCAGGAAGCGGCTGCCGATAAAGGCGGCGGGGGGCAGTTCGCGGATCGCCTCTTTCGAGAAGAGCCAGCCAGCGGCGGCCAGCAGGGTGACCAGTACCATCAGCAGCAGGGGAGTGCGGTTCATCGGGGTCGTCATGGTGAAATGGAGGGGAGAGCATAAAGGAAAGGCGCCAGGTATTGCTACCTGGCGCCTTTCGCATCTGCCTTGAACCGCCGTCGCGGCTCGCGGCCAGCAATCAGTTCATGCCGTATTATCACACTGCTTGTCTAATGCTGTTTGGTGATGTCTATAATTAGTAGACATATCATTGATTTATATGGTTTAACTTTCCATGGTTGTCTAAAGTTATCTTAGGGGATATAAGACAAGTGTGGGTTCAAATGTGGGTTCAAAATGGCAATCTCAGATTCAAAACTCAAAGCAATGCTGCGTGGTCACGATGATGATACGCCCAGAAAGGTTGCGGACAGGGATGGGCTATCTGTTCTGTGGAGGAATAGCGGAAAAGTCAGCTTCGTGTACCGTTATCGAATTGTAGGCAAGGCAAAAAACCTGACTCTGGGATCCTATACCGGTCAGGAGGGGGGGTTGTCGCTTTCCGAAGCAAGGAAAAAGGCGGCGCAATGTCGAGCTTGGTTGGAAGAGGGCAACGATCCCGCCTTGATGACGCGGATCGGGAAAGATGAAAGGCTGAAGCCTGTCACGGTTAAAGATGCACTCGAGTATTGGCTCTGCCATCACGCTGATAAGAAAAGGTCTAACAGTGAGAAGCATCGCCAGCAATTTGCGAAGTGGGTCTATCCCCGTATCGGAGATCTTCCTTTGTCAGATTGTGATACCCGTCACTGGTTGAGTGTCTTTGACGAGTACTCGAAGGTAGCACCTGTGGCTAGTGGGTATTGTTTTCAAAACTGTAAGCATGCTCTGAAGTTTTGCCGTGTCAGACAGTTTGCAGTGAGTAATGCATTGGATGACTTGACCGTCGCTGATGTTGGGCAAAAAGCAAGTAAGCGAGATAGGGTTCTGACGCTAGAAGAACTGCGAACACTATGGGATTGGGCTGAGAAGCTAGGTCCATATTGCTACTACGGAAATTTGGCCAAGATTCTATTGTCGTTCGGTGCAAGAACTCAAGAAGCTCGGCTATCAGCACCCGAAGAATGGAATCTAGCCGAAGGTACATGGACAGTACCTGCGTCTAACTCAAAAACAGGTAATAAAATCGTGAGACCAATACCTGATTTTATTCGGCCGACGATAGACGCCTTGCTGAAAGCCGCCGCCGCACAGTCATCCCCATACTTGCTAGGGGAACTCAAGCGACCAGAAGCGGTAAGTCAGTGGGGAAGGGGGATTTGGAAGCGGCTCGGGCATAGCGCCCCTTGGACATGGCACGATCTGCGAAGGAGCTTGGCGACCCGCCTAAACGAGGCTGGGATTGCCCCTCATGTCGTGGAACAAATTTTAGGCCATGCTCTACCTGGTGTAATGGCTCACTATGTTCATACGGTTCGGTTACCGGAACAAAAAATGGCGCTGGAGTTGTGGGGAGGGATTTTAAACCCATCAGAACAACCGCCAGACAATATTGTGCATCTACAAGTGGGGTAGGGGAGCACAGCACTTTCTTCAGTGATTTGTAGACTGTGCCTATGGAGGGTACACCGGGTTTACCCTCCATGTATTTTTACCCAGCCTGTACAGCTAGTGCCATCTTGTTGTCTGCTCCGTTATGCTACGCAGCCACCTGATGAGCACAAAGCTGATGCGGCGCCTTCCCTGGCCATTAGCCTTGCCTGTCAGGTGGTCTGCTGCCGGTGATCCTGATAGACCCTTTGCCACTTGGCATACTCGCCCTTATCGCCTCTGGCATGTCAGAAAGCACAGATTCGAGCAATACTTCGCTCAAGCCATGAAAGTATAACGCAAAAAGTTGCGAATTTTGTTTTTTTAGCTGGCGTGAGTAATCCACGGCTCAATTTTGTGGATTTATCTTAATCCTTAGGCTGTTGCGAAAATTTATATTTAGATCTATTCCTTACTGGCTTGTGTTGCGATCCCTTGCCAAAAGAACGTGCTTTTTTACCATTTGAACGGGTTGTGTCTACATGGGCTAAAATATCCTGCCTAAATAGAGCCTCTAACTCTTCATATAAAGCATGGCAACTATTGTCACCATCCATTAAATTAAACTCATACCTATCTCCAGGATAAGCAAAAACATCCCCTTTACCGTCCTTTATGATAGTGCTTTTCCAGAGTTGCCCCATCGTCTCTCTTATGTCAAGTTTATGCTCCCAGCCTCGACCTAAAAACAAAAAAACATGCATGTAGTATCCTCTGATAGAGCAATAGTCCAACTTCCAAATATATCCATCCACATGCCTAAATAATGGGTTTCTCGAGCAGTTTATAAAGAGCTTGCGCCGCCCATCGACTAACTCTTCTAGCTTGTATTTGAAGCCTTCGGTTTGGGAAGACATTTTCAATGGATCTTTATCCAAGTCTTTTTTTTCAGACGGTGTAGCTACATTACTAGACTCGATATGGATGTCATCATCTTCAGCATACATATTCTCTATCTCTGGTTTGAAACCCAAACTAAATCTGACCACATAATGAGCTTTTCCTTCCTCTTTTTCTTTTACGTAGCCAAAGATGGATTTAATATTTTGCTCAACATTAAACACTCTCACCCTTACACTTTCTTTATAGCTGTTCGAGTCAAAGACAACGTTAAGAAAGCTTACCAACCCACCAATAACATCATCTGAGTAATATTCATTGAAATCAATATCACCATCAATTGACAGTCTATGAAACTTTATAGCTTTAATAAAGTATGGCACTGCAGGATGCACATTGAAACGCCTCCCAAAGTCTTCATCTGAAATAAATGCATTAATATTTGACAAAATTAGCTTTCTAAGTATCTTTCTAATCTCTTTCTTCTGTGCCGCACTATACACAGGCAATAAATCCTTTTGACTTACCATTCTATCTTTTATTAATTCGAATGCCTTGCTAACACTCTGCTCATCTTCCAAATTACTTATTTCAAAAATCCGCCGACCAATCATAGGTAAATGGTAGTAACTGTATTTTCGAATAGTCCCAATATATCTAAGCAACATAAAAATTCGTTCAAAGAAATCAGCGTCACCCGAAACAATCCGACTTCTTTTCAGGTAATGGCGCCGATTCACCCCAAAAGATTTTATAAAATGAAGTCTATAGTCATCAATTTCAGATGTTTTGAGCATAAGACCTCTACTTATCGTAGCTGCAATATGGGCATAAGTTCTATTTCTTTGAGCTGCTTTCAGTAGGGAATCGCTATACTCATAAATTGAAAACTTTTTAATTATTTCTTCTGTTTCTCCCTTATCTACCTTCCTCCTTTCTTCTTTTGCTATCACATCAATTTCGTCAGTCATGAGTATTCTCCTTTTACGTCACTAGCTATGATGATGAATTACTTGTCTATCAAATAACCATAACTCCGGCTGAATATCACGATAAAAATGCAAAGAAGTAAAATGGCGGACTTCTAGATGTCCGATTCGCACACTTAGCTACAAATCATGGTACATAACCATGATCACACTTAACATGGGAAGTGACTTTGCATGGCAAAGCGAAGCTCATCTGAATTTTCACTCATTCTCCATGGGCTATGTGCATGCTCCTACCTATGGCTACCACTCCGGCTATCGCTACCTATGTGCACCGAGAGGGTGACCATTCCAAACCATAGAAAGTTACCAATATGAAGGCACATACTTGTATTTGGCATCATGACCACTCAGCTCGCTGAACTACCATCTTTTTTTTCACTGGCCCGCTCTTCTGATGAAACAACCCACTACATCATCAGGAGTACACACCATGAACAACACCATCAAAGTCCTGCGCATTAAGGACCTCACCAACAAGATTGGCATGGCCAGGTCTACTATCTATGACTGGCTTAACCCCAAATCTCCTCGTTATGACGAGACATTCCCCAAACCCTTCAAGATAGGTCAGTCCTCTATTGGCTGGTTTGAGCACGATGTTGACAGCTGGCTTATTGGTAGAAGCCAGTCTTGAATGTTCTTTTCCATCCCTAGTGAGCTCCATAACTTCCAGTGTTATAAGTCATGCCTTGATAGGATAATGGATTAGGGAAATAACCATTCCTTCTTATATATGTTTTTTGGTATTTTCGTAGGTGAGGCAGGCGTATCACGTTTAGGTATATTTATTATTTAATATCACTTCTATTCAATACTATTCCTACGCTATGTACAGCCCCCCATATACAACCAATAGCCATTACCACTATCGCGTACCATTACACCACTCCCATGTGGTGGTCATGCTACCACCAGCATAGTTAGCCAATACCACTCCACCAATCGCCCCTATATACGCGTGTGTCTATAACACAGCGTAGGGTTACTCCTGCCTAAGCGAGGCCTTCATGTTTAACTCAGTCAGACTATTAGATATCCTATCCATAACAGACCTGCTCCAAAATACAACGCTTCCTATTGTCAGGGCTGTTAATTCAGCCCCTGGTAAGTCACGCATCACTTGCATTGACCGTAGGCCATCAACCCAACTGTTTAATGCGTTGGATACCGTGTCTGATTATTTTTATTGTCATGAGGAGGTATCGTCAGCGCATCCAACGGTAGCGCTATTCCTAACGCATATGCGAGAGATTTATGGATTGCACCTCATCCATGAGCGATATCTTGATAGTGATGTCGGTGACGAATTAGCCAGGGATATTAATAACGCGCTGTATGCGTTTCTAAGAGAGTTCAAGAGTAAGGCGCACCGTAAGCGCCTCAATAACCTCAAACGCGCTAAGAACCGCAATCAGCTCAGTATAGCGACGTATGTTAATAGCCTATTCGACCAGCATGCCAAGCTATTAGTCATCCGATTGGATATCGGCTATCACGAAGACTACTACGACCAGCTCACGTTAGACCTCGTGACGGAAGATCGGAATTGTTACCTTCGTCGAGTACAGAACAAATATCCCGCTCTGTTAGGCTATATCTGGAAACTGGAGTTCGGTGTTGATAGACGTTTCCATACCCACATTACGTTCATTTTTAATGGGGCAGTTCACCAACGAGATATCTCGTTGGGTATAGCGCTGGGAGAGGTATGGGAAGATATGTCCGACAATAACGGGAGCTATTTCAATTGTCAGGTCAGGCGGGAGGAATATCGGGAATGGGGAACTGATGGTATTGGGATGGTCCACTACAGCGATACAACCAAGCGCATAAACCTGATTAATGCGCTGAGTTATCTGACCAAGCTGGATACGCAAATATTGGCGGTATTGCCAGCTGGTCGTCGGACCTTCGGGCGTATGGAGAGACCATCACGCCAACCTCGCCTTGGCAGACCTAGGTTATTGCGGGAATTCAGATAATAAGTGCGACACTCATGGATGAATGGCGAGAGGTGGCCAACTGCTGATTGGTGGTACCCTTC
>NZ_JAPDBM010000095.1:0-10265 GCF_027705265.1 Aeromonas sp. QDB11
GGCGCCCACTTCGCAAGGAAGCTGGCTCATCAGTCCGGCGTGTTCCGCCGTGCTGGTAGGGGCGCATTATAGGGAGCGAGGCCGCGATGACAAGGCTTTTTTCAGCAAAAAAGCTCGTTCGCTCAGATATCAAACAACGCTTTCCTTTTTTGCTCAAAACACCATCAAACCTGGTTATTGCCGTATTTAAATTGAACATTTCAAAAGCCACTTTATAATTGCCATCTCAAATGTTTAATTGGAATACCCTCATGCATCAAATCCTCGATAGCCATAAGGAAGAGCAAATCGTTCCGCTGTTCCGCTTGGGGTTCCGACCCTTCTTCCTGTTCGGGGCTCTGTTTGCTGCCGTCGCCATGTTGCTCTGGCTGGGGCAGCTCAACGGTTGGCTAACCTTGCCAGGGATTGCCAACCCGATCTGGTGGCATGGTCATGAGATGCTGTTTGGTTTCGGGGCTGCCATCGTCGCGGGTTTCTTGCTCACCGCGGTGCAGAACTGGACGGCCCATCCCGGTGTTCGGAGCTGGCCATTGGCGCTGGTGGTGGGGTTGTGGATGTTGCCAAGGACATTGTTACCCTGGCTGGGTGAGGAGAATACGCTCCTGATGGCGGCAGACCTGCTCTGGTTGCCGCTTTGCGCCTGGTTCCTTGCCAAGCCGATCTTGATAACCCGGCAATGGCGCAACCTCTTCTTTGTGCCCCTGTTGCTGATACTGACATTGCTCAATGGCGCCAGCTGGTTATGGCATGCAGAGTGGAGCACCGTTGAGCATCTGCTGATCACGACCGTGCTGTTGTTTACCACCCTGATCGCCGTGATGGGTGGAAGGGTGATTCCGTTCTTCACCGCCCGAGCAACCGGTCAGGAGAAAGCTGCACCTCAGCTCTGGCTGGAACGGGCGGCGCTCGCAACACTGTGGCTTATCTTGCTGTGCTGGCTGCTGCTCCCCACCCAATGGGTCACCTGCATATATATAGTGCCTCTCTATATAGTGGTGGCGGGTTTGCATCTGTGGCGACAACTGCGTTGGCATCTGCCATCGACCATTGCGCATCCACTGCTGTGGTCACTCCATCTCGCCTATCTGTTTATCCCACTTGGCCTGCTCGCTCTTGCGGCACATAGCGCAGGTCTGCCCATCACGCTGTCGATGGCCAGCCACCTGCTCAGCGCAGGCTGCATGGGCACCATGATCCTGGGCATGATTGCGCGAGTATCTCTCGGTCATAGCGGTCGGGCCTTGCAGGTGGGGCGCAGGATCACTGGCGCATTTGCCCTGGTTATCGCTGCCGCCACAATGCGGGTGGTGATTCCGCTGTTCTGGCCTGCCTATACCCTGCACGGCTGGAACTTCAGCGCGCTTGCCTGGATCGCTGCCTATGGTCTGTTTGTCTGGGTCTATACCCCGATACTGGCCAGCCCCAGAGCTGATGGCCGACCGGGTTGATCTCTGCAGGGCATGTTCAGGGTGTTGCCACCGGATAGTGGATCAGGTTGTGGAAAATCGCCGGAGCAATACCCAGATTGCGATAACCGTGGGGGCGGTCGGCAGCAAAGCGCACCGCCTCCCCTTGCGCCAGTGAGCGCCACTCCCCTTCTACCAACACCTCCATCATGCCGCTGATGACGATGACATGTTCGGTCACTCCCGGCTCATGGGGTTCAGATTCACGCTGGTAACCCGGCAACAGGGTCAACTCAAGCAACTCAAAGCCAAACCGGTTTTCATAAGGAAAGAGCGGCGCCACTTGCATGCCCTCTCCCGCTGGCTGCTGGCGAATGGCATCGGCGGTGCGATAGAGCACCTCTTCCTGCGCGGCGGGTGTGGGCTCGATGAAACTGGAAAAGGAGACTCGAAAACCGGTGGCGATCTTCCACAGCGTTGCCACCGTCGGGCTGGACTCCCCCCGCTCAATCTGACCCAGCATCGCCTTGCTGACACCCGTTTCGCGTGCGGCGGCATCCAGGCTCCAGCCGCGCTCGCTGCGCAGCCCCTTCAGTTGAGCAGCCAGATGCTGACTCATCTCTTGCATAGCTGCCTCTTTATTACTCTTGCACGGTGCGCCTTGTGCGCTATAACGCACAGCGATATAGTCAAAGCTATATTGTACGTAATAACGCACAGCGTGTCACAACGCCAAGAGGAAGTATCATGCCCTTCGCCCTCCCCCATCTGGTCGCAGGCTTTATCGCCGTGATAGTCGGTTACACCAGCTCCGTCATCCTGATCATCCAGGCCGCCACGGCGGCGGGTGCTGATACAGCCCAAGTTGCTTCCTGGCTCTGGACGCTGGGGATCGGCATGGGGGTGAGCTGCATAGGCCTCTCTCTCTATTACCGCATGCCCGTACTGACCGCCTGGTCCACCCCGGGCGCGGCCCTGCTGATCACCACACTGGGCAACTTCACTCTGGCGGAAGCCATCGGCGCCTTTGTGATCTCGTCCCTGCTGATCACCCTATGTGGCATCAGCGGCTGGTTCGACCGTTTGATGCGGCATATACCGGCTCCGCTGGCCGCCGCCATGCTCGCTGGCGTGCTGCTCAGATTCGGGTTGGATCTGTTCAAGGTTGCCCCGCAAGATCCCTTGCTGCTTGGCACCCTGCTGCTGACCTTCCTACTGGGGCGTCATCTCTGGCCCCGCTATACCATGGTACTGGTGCTGGGAGTGGGGATGCTGATCTGCAGCGTGCGGGGGGAGTTGCAGCTGGCAGCCCTGCACTGGCAGCTCGCCAGCCCGGTCTGGACCTGGCCAGCCTTCTCCCTTGATGCCCTGTTTGGCATCGCACTGCCGCTGTTCATTGTCACCATGACATCGCAAAACATGCCGGGGATCGCCATCTTGCGAGCCCATGGCTATCAGCCTGCCACTTCCTCGCTGATCAGCTGGACCGGCCTGACCGGCCTGCTACTCGCCCCTTTTGGCGGCTATGCCTTCAATCTGGCCGCCATCACCGCCGCCATCTGCATGGGCAAAGAGGTCGACCCGGATACCAAGCGCCGCTGGCCTGCTGCTGTCTGGGCGGGTTGCTTCTATCTTGTGACCGGCTGTTTTGGCGCAACCGTCGCCGCCCTGTTTAGCGCCTTCCCGACAGCCCTTGTCACCTGCATCGCCGGATTGGCCCTGCTAGGCACCATCGGCAGTAGCCTGCACTCAGCCTTGCAACAGGATGAATCGCGAGAAGCTGCGCTGCTCACCTTTATCATTACTGCGTCCGGGATCAGCCTGCTCGGCATCGCGGCAGCCTGTTGGGGTCTACTCATCGGACTTGCCTTGCACTGGCTTCATTTATATCGACAAGAAAATCAATGAGACCTCAAACCGTGATGACCTGCGCAAGATCCGGAAAAATTAGTTCACAGATGAAACTAATTACCCTCTAGTGGTGTCAGGGCACCACTCTTCCCGGACATGTTGCCCTGTCAGGTTCATGCAACGGAGAATAATAATGAAACATCAGGCTTTCATCATGTTGCTGGCGCTTCTGGGCGTCAGCACGGCACACGCAGCCGACACGGACAGAGAGCTGGCTCGCCAGCTCGCACTTCAGCAGAAAAACCTGCTGCCCCTGCTGAGCAATCAGCAATACCAGAGCCCGCTTCCCAACCTGCTGCAAAAAGCCAGCCCGCGCCTTAAACGGCAGGCGACCGATGCCAACCAGGCGGCCATCAGTCGACAAGGACTGGATGGCGAGGTCAAGCAACTGATGCAGTTGCGGCTGGCCAACACCGATCAGGCCGCCGCACTGCAACAGGGCGTCGAACCGCTGGTCGCCTATGTTCCGAGCGGGGATGAGAAGAGCTGGAGCGCGATCGAGGCGTTCGACAGCGCCGGCAATCCTGTCTATCTGGATGTGGACAAGGCACCGGCCCGGCCGGTTCTGGTGGTCGAAGCCGATCCTGTCAAAGCCAAGAACGCAGGCTTGAAGGTGATGCGCAAGGCGCTGGCCGATGCAGATCTGCAAAGCGCCCCGCGAGCGGCGACCAACACGGCGCCGCTCAAGACCAGTGTCCTGAAAAAGATCAGACTGAAGGATGATCAGGAGCCCTGGCTGCTCGGCGCGGCCGAAGTGTATGCGGTGGTCGCAGGGGTCAATCCCAGCCGGGATGAGCCAGTGGTCGATATTGTCGACATGCCCTACCTCGACTATGACAACACCGATTACACCCCCAACCAGATCCTGGTCTACTGGGATCGCTATCGCTGGGGTGCCGTCGACGTGGTGATGATGGAGCAGGACGATAACGTCAACTACAAGGAGCTGAGCGCCCTGCTGATTGAAGCCCTCAAACTCGGCTTTACTGCGGGTGGAGTGCCGGAAGCACTGCCCTTCCTCGATCTTGGTGGTCGCATCGTCAAGGCGCTGCCCGACTCCTGGATGACCAACAACGATGACTATCTGGATACCTTCTACACACTGGAGCAGGATCAGGTCTATCACCAGTATCCGGGGGCTGCCGGTAATGCAGTTATCGATCTTGAACCGAAAGAGATCCCGGTGACCCGGCCTTAAGCAACGGCCATAACGAAAAAGCCAATGAGCAACTCATTGGCTTTTTGCTTTTATCGCGGTGACCAATGGTCAGCCCTTGGGACGAACCCCCAGGGTATGGCAGATGGCATAGGTCAGCTCGGAGCGGTTCAGGGTATAGAAGTGGAAATCTTTCACCCCCTCCTGACTCAGCACGCGCACCTGATCGATGGCGATGCTCGCCCCCACCAGATTACGGGTCATCTGATCGTTATCCAGCCCCTCGAAGCGCTGATGCATCCAGCGCGGAATCTTCACGTTGGTGAAACCGGCAAACTTGGCCAGCGTCTGGTAGTTGGAGACCGGCAGGATCCCCGGCACGATTTCGGCATCGATACCGATGGCGGCGCAGCGATCCCGAAAGCGCAAGTAAGTCTCCACATCGAAGAAGAACTGGGTGATGGCTCGGTTGGCACCGGCATCGATCTTGCGCTTGAGGTTGAGCAGATCGGATTGCGCACTCTTGGCCTCCGGGTGGCCTTCCGGATAGGCGGCAACCGAGATATCGAAATCAGCCTCTGACTTGAGCAGGGCAACCAGATCGGTGGCATACATATCCGGCTTGTCCAACCCCTGCGGCAAGTCACCGCGCAGAGCCACGATATGACGAATACCGCTGTTCCAGTAGTCGCGGGCGATGGTGCGCAGCTCGTCGCGGCTGGCATCGATACAGGTCAGGTGCGGCGCCGCAATCAGGCCGGTCCGCTCCTTGATGTCCTTGATCACCTTGTGGGTGCGATCACGGGTGCCTGAGTTGGCGCCATAGGTGACGGAGACGAACTTGGGTTCCAGCACTTTCAGCCGTTCGATGGACTGCCAGAGAGTATTCTCCATCCCTTCACTGTTGGGCGGAAAAAACTCGAAACTGACCGATATATCGCCATTCAAATCTGCCAAGCTCTGGTTGAGCGCCTCAACCTGACGTGCACTGTGAAATCCCATCTGCTCTTCTCCCTGTCCTGCAATCCATCTTCCTACGTCAAAACGGATGTTTGGACGTCTAAACGTCTTTATATTTATGAGTAAAACGATACAAAGTCAACAGGGATTTACCTCACATCCGATCTGACGAACGTCATATTTACAAAATTAACGGTACGTAACCGAAAAGTGCCCATCCCAAAATCGCCCCAGTCGAGTTATGATGGGGCCAGATCGTCCTGGACGTTCTGAATCTGCGTGTGATTGTTTGGCCGGAGGATTCTCCGGCCCCTTTTCATCTATTTCCCCCTCCTGCCGATAACAGAATGAGTCTTTGCAGGAGCACCATCATGGATACCCACCCCGGCTTTGCCACCGACTTGCTGTTTGATCGCTACCAAGGCGAGGTCACTCAGCATGAGCAGTTCTGGGCGGTTCGCACACCGGATGCTCCCGACTACTACTTTGGCAACTACCTGCTGCTCACCACCCCGCCCAGCGACCGCGACAAAGGCTGGCTGGAAGCCGCGTTTGATCAGCTGATCGGCCAGGATCCCAGAGTGCGCCACCGCACTTTTCAATGGCCACTGGCGGCCGGGCAAAACAGCCGGATCGCCGGTTTTGTCGCAACGGGATACCAATATATGGAGTGTGTGGTGCTGTCGCTGGATAAGCAGAGCTGCCCACATCCTCACGGTGACATGGACAAGGTTCAGGCTCGCACCTTCACCACTGCGGATTGGCAAGAGTGGCTCGACTTCGAACTCCATGAGCGGGATGAGGGGCACACGGCAGAGAGTTATCTTCCCTATCTGCAATCCCGCCGGGCACTCTATCAGGCCATGATTGCCGATGGGCTCGGGGAGTGGTGGGGGATCTGGCAAGAGGGGCAACTGGTCGCCAGTTGTGGTCTCTTCTTCTGTGGCCCGCTGGGCCGTTTCCAGTTGGTACGTACTCACCAGGCGTGGCGCAACCAGGGATTATGCCGCCAGTTACTGAGTCAAGTGGCTCGCGCAGGATTGTCCCGCGCCAAACAGCTGATCATCGTGGCCGACGAGCACTACCATGCCCAACGCATTTACCGCTCTCTGGGGTTCGCCCCGGTTGCCCGCATCGGCAGCCTCTGTCGCTGGCCCCACGAAGCACAATAAAGCGATGTATGCTGGCCGTGAGCCATAAAAACGGGAGGCTAATGCCTCCCGTTTTTATTGATATAGATGACTTATTGCTGCGGCGCTTCCAGCTCGTTGGAGAGCGCCTGCTCCACATCAGCCGCGGGAACGGGGACTGGTGCCGTCGCTGCTGATGCAGGTTCTGCGGGCGTCACAGAGGGGGTCACCACGGCCGGCGTGTCACTGGTCGCGGGTGCAGCGGACACTGCTGCCGGTGCTAAAACCGGAGCAGGAGTGACGGCATCACACTGACAATCCGCACTCTTGGCCTTGTTGCCCTGATGAGGGGCATACCAGCCCTTCAAGCCACCTTCCAGTCGATCTGCGGCCGCCTTGGGCTCCATCTTGCCAAGCAGCACCGCCTGACTCACCTCGGCCAGCTCGTCGCCCAGTTTTGGCGTGCCACGGGAGAGGATCTGAGTCGCCACCCGAATGGTCGAGTCACACTGATCGCGCCACTCCATCATCTCTTTGGCCGCCGGATTGGTGACATCGAAGAAATGGTTGGAGAGGGAGAAGAATCCCGGCAGCGAGTTGGTATAGAGCTCGGCAAATTGCGGCGTCGTCAGCCACTGCAAGAAGGCCATTGCCCCCTCTTTGTTCTTGCTGGCCGGATTCATCCCCATACCGATATCGGTGTGGTCGGTAAAGAAGCAGCCATCCCCCTGTTTGGCCACGGGCGGACGCATCACGCCAAAATCGACCTTGCCAGTGAAGGGGGCAATCTCCCAGGAGCCCGCCACGTAGAAGGCGGCCTTGCCCGAGGTGAACAACTCGTTGCTGGTCGCATAATCGCGGCTCTCGCCCCCCTCACCGAGGTAAGAACGCCAGCGGGCCAGCTCGTCGAACACCTTCACATATTGCGGGTTGTCCAACCGCTCCTGCCCACCGATCAGCGCCAGACGGCCGTCCTCCCCCTTCCAGTAGTTGGGGCCAATATTCTGGAAGCCCAGCTCGGAGGCAACCCAGCTCTCGGAACCGCTCATGGCCAGCGGCACATAGCGACCATCGGCCTTGATCTTGTCCAGCACCGCAAAGAACTGATCGCGGGTTTGCGGCAATGTCAGCCCCAACTCACTGAAGATCTTCTTGTTATAGAAGAAGCCATGGATCACCGAGGCCATCGGTACGCAGAAGGTCTGGGCACCAGAGTCGGTCTGCCAGGGTGACTGGGCAAAACTCGGGAAGTTCTCCATCCCCGCCATCTCGGTCAGCTCGGCCATATGGCCCGCCTTGAACAGGGCGAGCGAATCATCAAACGGACGGCAGGTGATCAGATCCCCCGCCTTGCCCCCTTTCAGACTCTCCCACAGGGTGGGCATGTAGTTGACGTTCTGCACCGGGTGAAAACTCACCTTGATGCCGGGATGTGCCGCTTCAAACGCCGGGATAATCTTCTGCTCCCACAGCGCCTTGTCATCGGTTCGCCAGCTCTCGATCACCAGCTCGCTGGCCATCAACTGGCCACACAACAGGAGACTCAGGGCTCCAATCCACTTTTTAGACATAAGCCCTCCTAGACCTTGAAATGTGCGATCAATTGCTGCTGTTTGGCGACCAGGTCGGCCAGCACTTCGCTGCTGCTGGCGGATTCGCGCGCCTCCCGCTCTGTCTCGTATGCCACATCGGCAATACCGGCGATATGACGAGCGACCCCCTGACTGACGGAGATCTGCTCCTGCGCGGCATGGGCCACATGATCCGCCATCGACTTGATGGCCCCCATCCGATCGGCAATGGATTGCAGCGCCACATCCATCTCGCGGGTCTGCTCGACACAGCTCTGGGTCTGCTCCTGGCTGCGCCCCATCACTTCAACCACATGCTTGCTGGAGCTTTGCAGGTTCTCAATCATCCCCTGGATCTCTTCGGTCGAGGTCTGGGTGCGATTGGCCAATGCCCGCACCTCATCGGCCACCACCGCAAAACCGCGACCGGCATCGCCAGCACGAGCCGCTTCGATGGCGGCGTTCAGAGCCAACAGGTTGGTCTGCTCGGCAATACTGCGGATCACATCGAGAATGCTGCCAATGTTGTTACTGAATTCCCCAAGCTTGTAGGTGATCCCGACCGCCTCTTCCATGGCACCGGCCAACTGCTCGGTAAGCCGGCGAGTGGTAGCTACTTTCTGGCGACCACTGCGCGCCTCTTCATCGGCCAGATCCACCTCCCGCTTGGTGCCATCGGTAGAGCGGGCCACCTCGGTGGCGCTCACTTCCAGCTCGGTAATGGCGGCGGCCACCTGATCGGTCTGGCTCTTCTGCTCCTGCACCCGGGACATGGCCCGTTCGCTGATCTCGGCGGCGCGGCTCGCCTCATCCACCAGATGACGTGAGCCCGCATTGATTTGGGAGAGCAGCTCGCCGGTCTTGCCTGCCAGGGTGTCAATGGAGCGGGAGAGCGTGCCAAATTCGCAACTGCTGCGGTAGTTAATGCGGCGGGTCATGTCACCGGCCGCCATGTAATCGAGCTCCTTGTTGATCATCTGCAACGGACGCTGAATACTGCGCGCAGTGGTATAGCCGATCACCAGCGCCGCAGCAGCCGACATCGCGGCAACCACCAGGATCCAGAAACTGGCGCTGCTGACCGCCGCATCTGCATTGATCCGGCTATCGCTGGCAATGGCACCGGCAGACTTGCCCATCTCATCGAGCAAATTGAGGCTGTTGACCAGACTGGCATCCAGCTGCTGATTCTGAGTGGCCAGCGACAACTCCAGTTGCTGAGCCTGACGCATGGTTGCCAGCAAGCCCTGAGCGCCAAGCGCCAACTCCTGCATCCGGTCGAGATTGGAGACAAAGCGCGCTTTCACATCATCGGGCACCGTCACTCGATCCAGACGCTTGCGCGCCATCTCGATGTCCTTGCTCAACACCTTTTCCAGCTCGTTCAAATCGGTTTTGGCATCGGCACGGCGGATATTCTTCAGATCGCGGGCGATACCTGAGGTAATGAGTTCCGCCTTGTTGCGCATGGAGCGTTTGCTGGCAGTCTGTTGCAGCAGCAGATCCGCCGCCCACTGGTAAGTATCCTCAAGCCGGATAAATTCCATCTCCAGCTTGTGGCGCTGATCCAGTGCACTGACCCACTGCCGATGCTGGGCCAGCATCTGATCCGCCAAGCCATAAAATTGGGTGGTGGCACTCTCGACCTGCTGGAAGCGGGCGCGGGCATCCGCCACGCCGGTAAATTTCCCCATCTCCTGACTCAACTGGGCGAAGCGGTTCTGCTGCTCCTTGAACTGATTGGCCAGTTGCGGCAACTGGGCGGCATCTTCACTGGTGCGGTAGACCAGCACCCAGCGGTTGCTATCCTGCAGCGCCCCCTTGAGACCTGCGACAGCCACCACCAGCGGGGTTGCCCGGTCAGATACGGCGGAGAGGCCGTCATTTATACCCTTGATTTTAAAGGTACTGATCACGCCAAGCAGGATCAGCAACAGCAGCATCAACACAAATCCGGCGATGATCCGCTGCACGATAGATAAACCCATGGAGACATCCTCACTCATTGGGGGAAGGTAAAGTGAACATAGTCACTATCGGCAGGGGTAGCGAATCTTAGAGATCCCCTCATTTTTAGAGACTCAAATAATTCCAAGTGTGCGGCTATATAAACGGTGTTGCTTCAGGTAGT
>NZ_JAPDBM010000096.1:0-9715 GCF_027705265.1 Aeromonas sp. QDB11
TTGGGCGATCGGCATGGATGTTATTGAGTGATCGGCATGAATGTTATTGAGCGATCGCCATGCGTGGGAATACGCATTTATCTCATCAGGTACGTTGCATATCTGGTTTCCGGATGTGGGACTGCAGATGGAAGCCCACTGCAAGCAGCTGCGTATCGAAGATTGCACCATCATCTATACCAACGGTCTCCATCACGGCCAGCCGCGAGCACTCTGGTCCTTGACCCTCCATCCCGACGATATGAACGAGCTCAAACGCATCTTGCAGCAATTCAATACCAGCCTCTATTTAGCCTGCCAGCCTCCCACTATGGCTATCGCCAAGCAGGCCTTGAGCCTGAATTGACTCAGCTCGCCAGGCAGCATTGTTTCAAATAGACCCGTCTTTACACCAAGGTCCAAACCGGGGGAGGGGATATCACTGTAGTGGTCTAATCATCCCGGACACCATTTTAGGTGGTAGAGTCGCCACCATGACCTGAGGGTCACCTTGTCAAAGCGGGCGAGGGGAGCGAAGCCCACCGGACGCTTCCACAGGTAACGCAGACCCTCGACAGGGGGCTCGGAGATGGCCGCTTGCAGGGCTTTGACCTTGGTGTCAAAGCGCGGGATCGCCTTCAAGAGCGCACCTTGCTTGGCAAGCTCCTTCATCTGGATCAACTCGACAGGTGCCCACGTGAACGACAGATAATCGATCAGCGTTTTGGTGCCGATAACGCTATTTATCGGCATCACGGCGTTATGACCAGTCATCGAAAAAGACTCCCTGATCATAAAAACCCTGCCAAGTGTCCTCGGTCACTTCAACCAGCTCGAACACGGTATCGGGGTACGTCATCGACAGATAGACCCGCAGCTCATGCAGATCGCGAAACATCTCGACCTGACCCGCCACACAGGCGGAGTAATCGCCAGTCGGCTCAGCCTGCCAATAGACCTTGCGCTCGTTGAGCTCAGGCAGATCTAGGTTTTGTGGGCTAAAGTAGGTCATGGGTCAATCAGATTTATAATGGACTGACTGGATTAGATCAGATTTAAATCTGACTAACAACGGGTGACTTTTGGCCCTAATAGGTGTGTTATATGCCCAACGAAGCAAGCGAGGAAACAGCAAAATGGACTCAAAAGCACTGATTCAGGCATACATGAGAACCAAAAAGCTAACCCAATATCAGCAAGTCGCTGCCGAGCTTGGTTTTACCAAGTCGCACATCTCCAGCCTGACCACTGGTAAAGTGCAACTCACTGATGCGACTGCAAAAAAGATTGCCGAGGAAATCGGCCTAGACGTTCAGGAAGTGCTGTTAAGCCTTGCCGCCGTCAGAGAGACGGATCCCGAGATAAAGCAGGCTTGGTACAACATTCTTGCGAGGTACTCAAAAAGCACAGGCACAGCTGTAGCCCTTGCGGTTGCTATGTTCCTGAGTCCTAGCCACGGGCCTGACAACACTGCGCATAATGTATATTATGTTAAATTGAATATCTTGTTTCCTGTCACCACTTATTGAACTGTGTATAATGGCAACAATTGATCCTATCTTCGACCGGATGTCTTAAGTGGCTGAATTAACATCAGAACAATTAAAACCCGCTTTTGCGATTGAACAGTTCCCCAAGCTCAGTGAGCTTGAACCCATCCCCTTTGCTGCGCTGCAGCCCAGAGCCATTTCCGGCATCAAGCGTCTCGCCAGTTTTGATGGTGACTGTCCGGTCATGCTGCTCAACGGGTTCCCTGGTGCAGATTATGAAGGCGTTTGCCAGACACTGATTGCCGACTCCAATGGCAAGGATGGTGACCTGTTTGATCTCTGCTACACCGAGAATCTGAACAACCCCTTCAAACCTATCTGGCTGCGGCTGCAACCCGGCACCGGCGTTGAGTTCTGTGAAATGGTTGGTGAACTGCTCAAGCTGTTGAGCCACCATCTCGACGCCGAGCGCATCGTGACCCGGATCATGCGCAAGCAGAACAATGATCCGAAGATCGATGATTTTCTCTCCGATCTGGCGGCTCACGTGGCATTGGGGCTGGAGTTTCAGCATCCCGTACTGATCAACCTGCTGATCCATCACGAAGCGCAGGAAGCGCCGGTGATTTATGGCCGCGATCTCAACTGGGATACCCTGTTTGGTTCCATCAACTACCAGACCGAGCAAGGCTCTGTCTATGCCAACCAGCACCTGTTGGAGCCTGGCTTGCTGCGCGAAGCCAACGGCGGCTACCTCATTTTGCAACTGGACGAGCTGCTGGATCAGCCGCACCTCTGGTTCAAGCTGAAAAATGCCATGCAAAAAGGCGAACTTGACTGGAACGCCTATCAGGAAGGGAAAACCCTGACCCCCTTCTTCGCACCTGAAGCGACCCCCATCAAGCTCAAGCTGATCCTGGTGGGTGACCGACTCGACGTGGCTGAGTTCCAGATGCTGGATCGGGATATGTCCGAGCGTATCTTCCTGCGCGCCGATCTGGTCTCAGAAGTGAATATTGAAGAGGATCTGCAGGAGTTTTTGCAGTATCTGGCCTGGGTTCGCCAGCGCTGGAACCTGCTGGACTTCACGCCTGCCGCCCTCGCCGCCCTTTGTCGTCATGCCAGCCGCCTCTGTGACCATCAGGAGTGGCTGTCGCTCTCCGAAGTGCAGCTGGCCGCCATCATGCGGATGTCTGACAGTCTGGCCCGGGAGCTGGAATCTGATGTGGTGACCGACGAACATATTCGCGGCGCGCTGGAAGAGCAGGATTACCGCCTCAACTATCTGGTTGAGCAGTCCGATCAGGGCGTCATCGACGGCCAGATCTTGCTGCAGACCGATGGCGAAGAGATCGGCCAGATCAACGGCCTGTCGGTCATTCAGGTCTCCGGTCACCCTTATGACTTCGGTGAACCGGTGCGCCTCACCGCAACCGTCCACCTCGGCGATGGCGATGTGGCGGATATCGAGCGCAAAGCGGAGCTGGCCGGTCATATCCACGCCAAGGCGATGATGATTATCCACGGCTATCTCTCCAACAAATTTGGTGCAGAGAACCCCTCCCCCCTGTCGGCCAATCTGGTGTTCGAGCAGTCTTACCACGAGATTGATGGTGACAGCGCCTCCCTGACCGGTCTGTGTGCCCTGCTCTCTGCCCTCGCCCGCCAGCCCATCTATCAGCACTTTGCGGTGACCGGTGCGGTCGATCAGTTTGGCAATGTGCAGGTGGTGGGTGGCGTCAATGAGAAGATTGAAGGCTTCTTCCGGGTGTGTAAAATCCACGGCATCACCGGCAAGCAAGGGATCATTCTGCCGGGGACCAACATCCAGCAACTCAATCTTTCTGACGAAGTGATTGAGGCTGTTGCCGCAGGCCAGTTCCACATCCATCCGGTGGATCATGTGGAAGAGGCCATCGAGTTGCTGACCGGCTGCGTGGCCGGTGAGCCTGATATGCCCGATACCCTGTTTGGCCGTATTCAGGATCGGTTGGACGAGTTGAACGGCTCAACCGCCAAAGTCGGACTGCTGCGAGCCCTGCTGGGGCGCCTGTTTGGCCGCTGATGAAGTGATCGGAGTTGTTTAGCGAACAACTGTAAGCTAAATTGGCCCGGCTTTGACCCATTTGAAGGAAATACCGCGTGACCGTAGACAATACCACCATGGAAGCCCGCCTTTCCCTGTGCGAACAGGGCAAGAACTTTTTTACCCGTGAAGAGCTGCTGGCTTGCAGCCGTGGCGAACTGTTTGGTGAGGGTAACAGTCAGCTGCCTGCCCCCAACATGTTGATGATGGACCGTATCGTCAAGATCAATGACAACGGCGGCGAGCACGGCAAGGGCGAGATCCTGGCTGAGCTCGACATTACTCCGGATCTCTGGTTCTTCGGTTGCCACTTCCCGGGTGACCCGGTGATGCCAGGCTGTCTCGGTCTGGACGCCATGTGGCAGCTGGTTGGTTTCTTCCTGGGCTGGAAAGGCGGCCCCGGCAAGGGTCGTGCGCTGGGCGTGGGTGAAGTGAAATTCACCGGCCAGATCCTGCCGACCGCCAAGAAAGTGACCTACAAGATCACCTTCAAGCGCGTCATCAACCGCAAGCTGGTGATGGGGATTGCTGATGGCGTGGTCGAAGTCGACGGCCGTCCGATCTACAGCGCCACCGATCTGAAAGTGGGCCTGTTCAAAGATACCACCGCATTCTGATCTGTCTGATTAGTGGTAAAACAGCATTAACGCAAAGGGGCCACAACGGCCCCTTTCCTTTTGTAATGAGTGATGAAGTACCTGCTACTTCATGAAGAGGCCTGAGCCCCGCCCTTCCATGGCGTCACGCCAACCACCAAGCCAATGCCCTCGGGCATCCAGGCATTGATACGGACACGCTTCTTTCTGTTTGCCGACCACGCCAGCCTGATAACCACGAGCACGAGCTCTTTCCAGACGGTCCCGCTTCTGTCTCTTCATCATCTACGACCCTCTTCGTGGAACAAAAAAAGCGACCAATTCTGCATCGGTCGCTTTCATCTTTACTCCTGCGAGCGCACTCGGTCAAACAAAAACTTCCACCCTAACCGGGCTATGTGACACAAGGCACTGAACTGGATTAAGTTTTAATTACAGGGAACTTACTCCTGATTTTTGAGTCCTTCCAGCTCTTCCCAGCGAGCAAATGCCTGTTCCAGCGCGGCTTCAGCGGCATTGAGCGCATCCAGTTTCGGCTGGGTTTTATCTGCCGGCAGCGAGAAGAACCCTGGCTGGTTGATCTCGCTTTGCAGCGCATCCAGCTCGGCTTCCAGCTGCTCAAGACGAGCAGGCAACCCTTCCAGTTCAAGCTGCAGCTTGTAGGAGAGCTTCTTGCTTTTCTTCGGCGCTTCTGGCACGGAGGCAACGACCGGCTCGGGCGCCTTGACCGGCGCACTCTTGGCCTGTTGTTGAGCGTTCTGCTGTTCGCGGGTCGCCATCATATCGGCGTAACCACCCACGTAATCGCTGATGCGGCCATCCCCTTCAAACAGCCAACAGCCGGTCACTGTGTTATCGATGAAGCGACGATCGTGACTGACCAGCAGCAGGGTGCCGGGATAGTCGGAAAGCAGCTCTTCCAGCAGCTCCAGGGTTTCCACATCCAGATCGTTGGTCGGTTCATCGAGGATCAGCAGGTTGCTGGGCTTGAGGAACAGCTTGGCCAGCAGCAGCCGGTTCTTCTCGCCACCGGAGAGCGCCTTGACCGGGGTACGGGCCCGCTTGGGTTCGAACAGGAAGTCCTGCAGGTAACCAAGAATGTGACGGGAGCGGCCGCGCACCATCACCTCCTGCTTGCCCTCCCCGACGTTGTCCACCACGGTCTGCTCGGGATCAAGCTGCTCGCGGTACTGATCGAAGTAGGCCACCTCCAGATTGGTGCCCCCCTTGACGGTGCCACGGGTCGGCTCAAGCTGCCCCAGCAACAGCTTGATCAGGGTCGATTTGCCGCAGCCATTGGGGCCGACCAGCGCAATCTTGTCGCCGCGCAGCACTTGCAGATCGAGCCCCTTGAACAAGGTGCGATCGCCAAAATCCAGCCCCAGCCCTTCGGTCTCGAACACCAGCTTGCCGGAGCGATTGACCTCGTCCAGTTGCAGCTTGGCCTTGCCCTGCAACTCGCGACGCTGGGAGCGCTCCATCCGCATCGCCTCAAGTGCACGCACCCGGCCTTCGTTACGGGTACGGCGAGCCTTGATACCCTGACGCACCCACACCTCTTCCTGGGCCAGCTTGCGGTCGAATTCGGCATTTTTCAGCTCTTCGACCCGCAGCCACTCCTCTTTCCCCTGCAGGTATTCGTCGTAGTTGCCCGGCCAAGAGGTGATGGCGCCGCGATCTAGATCGATGATCCGGGTCGCCAGCTTGTGGATGAACTCCCGATCGTGAGAGATAAAGACGATGGCGCCGCGAAAATCCTTGAGGAAATCTTCCAGCCAGTTGATGGCTTCGATGTCCAGGTGGTTGGTCGGCTCATCGAGCAGCAACAAGTCGGGATCGCAAGCCAGCGCACGGGCCAGCGCCACTTTTCGCAGCCAGCCACCGGAGAGGCTGTCGAGGGTCACATCGGGATCCAGCCCCAGCAGGGTCAACACCTGACTGATACGGGTCTCGAACTGCCAGCCGTTCTGATAATCGAGCTGCTCTTGCAACTCGCTCATCTTACGAATGTTGGCGTCTGACGGATCGTGCGCCAGCTCCATGGAGATGTGGTGGTACTGCTTGAGCAGTTCCCCCACCCCCGCCAGCCCTTCGGCGGCATAGTCAAACACCGTCAGCTCGCTGGAAGCAGGCGGATCCTGCTCAAGGCGGGTCACTTTCAAATCTTGTTGCAACACCAGACGCCCGTCGTCCAGCGGCAATTCGCTGGCAATGACCTTCATCAGGGTGGACTTGCCCGCCCCGTTGCGGCCAACCAGGCAGAGGCGCTCGCCCCGCTCGATGGTCAATTCGGCATTGTCGAGCAGCGGGAAATCACTGAACGACAAACATGCGCCGTGCAATGTTAAAAGAGCCATGTGTGTTCCTTATTTCATATGAAAAAAACGGGCAGCAGACTGGGTCTGCCCCCGTTTTATCGTCAAATCACTCTCACCCCTGACGGGCGGCCCAGCTTTTGAGCTCGACCAGCGTGAAGGGCCAGCCGAGCTCGCGGCCCGCCTCGTCACGCAGCACCGGAATGCGCACCCGATAGGCGGCAAGCCACTGCTCATCCTCCATGATGTCGCACTGGCGGGTGGTAGCGGCAAGGCCTGCCTCCTCCACCAGCGCCCACGCCTGTTCGCACAGGTGGCAACCGTCGGTATGAAACAGGGTCAGCATCACGCCTCGCCTTGCTCCGGCGCATGGGTGATGATCCAGCAGTTGTGGATGTGCTGGTTACGTTCGAAATCCTTCGGTCGCGTCTTCTGGGTGATGTTCTGGGCCTTGAGACCAGTGGCCTCTAGACCGGCCAGATCCATCTTGAAGTGACGCTTGTTGTTGGAGAAGACCAGAGTGCCGTCCGCCGCCAGCAGGCGCTTCAGGTGCTGCATCAGCAACAGGTGATCGCGCTGTACGTCGAAGCTCTCGTCCATCCGCTTGGAGTTGGAGAAGGTGGGCGGATCGATGAAGATGAGGTCGTACTGCTCATCGGCTTCAGACAACCACTTCAGGCAGTCTGCCTGGACAAACTTGTGCTGACGGCCCACCAGCGAGTTGAGACGCATGTTGTCCTGCGCCCAGTTCAGGTAGGTGTGGGACATGTCCACTGTGGTGGTTTCGCTGGCACCGCCAAGACCTGCGTGCACGGTGGCACTGCCGGTGTAGGCAAACAGATTCAGGAAGCGCTTGCCCTTGGCCATCTGACCCAGCATGCGGCGAGTCTGACGATGGTCGAGGAACAGGCCGGTATCCAGATAGTCGTAGAGGTTGACCCACAGCCTGGCACCGTACTCCTGCACTTCCATCCGGTGCTGCTCTTCGGAGAGCTTCTGATACTGCTGTTTGCCTTCCTGACGCTCGCGCACCTTCAGGATCACTTTCTCGCCATCCATGCCAGTCACCTTGATGGCGGCCTGCACCATGTCGAGCAGACGTTGACGGGTTTTCTGGGCGGGGATGTCCTTGGGCGCGGCATACTCCTGCACCACCAGATAGTCCTGATAGCGGTCGATGGCGGCGTTGTATTCCGGCAAGTCGGCATCATAGAGGCGATAGCAATCGATGCCCTCTTTGTTAGCCCACTTCTCGAGGGTTTTCAGATTCTTGCGCAGACGGTTGGCAAAGTCCTGTGCAACCTCTTTTTGGGAGGCCACGGAGTCCAGGGCGATTTGATAATTGCGCAGCTGACACTCGAGGGCACCGTTGAACAGGCGATATTGCTTGTCGGCGCGCAGGCGCAGACAGCTCAGCAGTTCGGGGGATGCGGAAAGAATGGAGACTCTCCAACCCTGGAAGCTACGACGTAGAGCATCGCCGAGAGCCTGATGCACTTCCAGCAGCGCCGGGAACTCGCCAAGACGCTCGCCATAGGGCGGGTTGGAGATCAGCATACCGACTTGACGGGCCTCCCCTTCCACAACAGGCATCGGCAGCGGGTTTTCCAGCTTGGTGACATCGGCCTGCTTGAAGGTGATGAGGTGGGCCACACCGGCCGCTTTGGCGTTGTCGCGCGCTTTGAGCAGCACGCGCGGGTCGGCATCACAGCCAAACAGCTTCACTTCACAACGTTGCATGCCGCGTTTGGCACGTACTTGCGCTTCCATCATCAGGCTCTGCCACAGCTCGCTATCGTGCTGTAGCCAGCGATCGAAACCGAAGCGCTCGCGGCGCAGCGCCGGCGCCATGTCGGCGGCGATAAAGGCCGCTTCAATCAGCAAGGTACCGGAGCCGCACATGGGGTCCATCATGGGCTCACCGGCCCAGCCGCTACGGGCAATCATGGCGCAGGCCAGGTTCTCTTTGAGCGGTGCTTCACCTGTGCCCTGACGATAGAAACGCTGGTGCAGCGCCGGGCCAGACAAGTCCAGCGTGATATTGGCCTTGCCTTTGCCCAGGTGCGCCATGATGCGAATATCCGGCGACTTCTTGTCCACGTCCGGACGTACGTGACCGCGCTTGGTGAAGCGGTCGACGATAGCATCCTTGATCTTCAGCGCGCCATATTGGGTATTGCGAATGGCGGGGTTGGTACCGGTAAAGTCCACCGCTATGGTGGAGGTGCCGGAGAAGTGCTCTTCCCAAGGAATGGTGTGGGCGCCCAGATAGAGATCCAGATCGTCGTTCATCTGGAATTCGGACAGCACCAGCACGATACGGGAGGCAAAACGGCTCCACAGGCAGGCTTTGTAGCCAATCGCCAGTTCGCCTTTGAAGTGGACGCCAGCCACGGTCTCACGGACCTGCTCTGCGCCCAGGGTGGTCAGCTCGTCGGCCAACAGGTTTTCCAGCCCTTTGGGGCAGGTTGCAAAAAATTCTTTCATCACGCTCACGGGGAACCCATAAAAATAGTGCCGCATTATACCTCATCAGGCGGGCTGGAGCATGCAAAAGTCGGCGGAAACAGCAGGATGGGTAGACAGAGAGAAAGGCAAGAGACCCCATGACTACTCGATGGCGAGAACATGGGGCCAGACATCATTAACGAATCACTTCATGCGAGCCTTGAAACGGGGATTGCTTTTGCAAATCACGAACAATTTGCCCCGACGGCGCACCAACTGACAATCGGGATGACGTGCCCGTGCGGATTTGAGTGAACAGACGACCTGCATTCAGGACTCCTTCTTGCTTGAAAATGCGCCAAAGCGCTTGTTGAAACGGGCCACACTCCCCTCGCTCGATACCTGCTTCTGCTTGCCGGTATAAAACGAGTGCGACTGACTGGAAACATCGAGCGACACATAGGGATACTCCTTCCCGTCTTGCCACGTGTAGCGGCGATCGCTCTTGATGGTTGAACCGACCAGGAAAAAGGCATCTGCCGCCGTGTCATGGAACAGCACCAAACGATAATCCGGGTGAATATGAGGCTTCATGGCAACTCCATTTTGTTATGTTATAACAAAATGTAAGTGAGAATAGCTCTCGTTTCAAGCATAAAATGCCGTATGTAGAAAATTGTGGCAGTGAGTGAGGTGTTGATACTGAGGTGCAGACACTAAACACCAGGGCGGGATCGCACTTTGTTAATGAAATTTGAACAGGCAGATCGTCTGTGATCTAATCGCGTCTCCATGCAGGAG
>NZ_JAPDBM010000097.1:0-9619 GCF_027705265.1 Aeromonas sp. QDB11
CAGGCCTATAAGTATTTGTTTTGTAGGCAAAAAACTATTTTTAATTTTTAACAAAATGTTCACGATCTCGCCCTGCAAATATCCCCTAGTGGAATAACCTCCCAATCCTCCGGAATATCTCCCAGTTCGCTGGGCTTGTAGCCTTTTTTAGTACCATCGGGGCGCAGGGCGAAGGCGGGCAGGCGGGTGCGGCCGGTCAGCAGTTGCTGCATGGTGCCGCTCTTGATGGCCTGCTTCTTGGCGATCAGCTGCTCCAGCGCATCGATTAGCGCATCGCTATCCGACAGCACATTGGCAATGATTTTCTGCTCTATTTCTAACGTTGGCTTACGAATGATTATACGTTCTAGCTGTGACGAACTGATATTAGGCTGTGCACCTTGTTCCAGCATATTACTCAATGCGCTCTTGTACAAATCGGATCCAACAACATGTTGAATGTATTTCATATCTGCATTGCCATAAAGAACAAACTTACCAACGCGCTGGTTTAAATAGGCGACCTCATTTTTATTGTAGACACCAACTTTTCCAGTAGTAGCACCAGACATGGCAATCAGAGCATCACCATCATGTACTTCAAATTGCTTTGGGATTTTTTCGCCAACCGCATAATAAACAACTTCATTTACATCCAAGAATCCAGACTGAATGTTACTTATTCGTAAAATAGGAACGCCTGTTTTTTTAAATTTTTCACTCTTGAAGGCAAAGCCACCCTGTACTTTACATATCCCGCCTAAAGGAATTGCCTCCCAGTCCTCCAGAATAGCCCCCACTTCGGTCTGCTGATAGCCTGCCGGGATCGCCTTGCCTGCTGCCTCTTGCATCATCTGCTCTGCCATTATGCCCACTCCAGCCCCATGCTCTTAAGATGCGCGGCCACCTTGGCCTCCAGAGCGGCGACCTGCTGGGTCAGTTGCGGCAGGGTGGCGCTGTAGCGCTCCTCCAACTCCTTGACGCGGTTAGCCAGCTGCTGGGTGATGCGCTCAATCTCCGCCTCGATGGCGGCTTGCAAGCTGGCGCGCCACTTATCCTCCACCAGCAGTTGCTTGATCTCACTCTCTGTCAGCTTGGGGTAACGGGCAACCACGGCCCGATCCAGCGCCTCTTGCGCTTCTTTTACCGCCTTTTTAGCCTGACTTTCGGCTTCGAACCGCTTGATGGCGGTTTTTAGCGCCGCCTTTTCCTCGGCATCGCTGGCCTGCTTGAGCCGCGCCTTGAGGCTGGCGGCGTTGATCTTGCCCGCGTCGTTGGCGGCGTCACTCAGCAGCCCCTCCTCGCCGCCCTGCTCTTCCAGATAGCTTTCCAAGGATTGGCTTGCCTCATCCGCGGTGGCCTGCAGGGCATCAATAGCGGCCTGCTCATTGCTAAAGAAACGGGCCACCAGCAGCGCCGGTGGCAGCAGCTCGGCCTTGTATTTGGCGCGGCCAAGCACCAGATCCGGCGTCTCTTTAAGCTTTTCGCCCTTGTCGACTTTAAGCTCGCGCAGCACCTTGCCCGCCGCCCAGCCATCCTGGCAGAGCACATACACATCGTCCTGCATCACGGCATGCCAGTAGTCCAGCAGCAGTTGGTAGATATCGTAGTTATCCAGCAGCGGCAGCGGCGCATAGGCGGCGAGCAGCGATTCGCTGATCTCCTCGATCAAGGCCTTGGGCGATTCGCCCGGCTTTATCTCCGGCAGATGGCACTCGGTAAACCAGCGTGAGAAGGGTTCGAGTGAAGCAGATGCAAAACGGACAAATTCGGGGTGCGCCAGTATGGTGCCCTTGACCTTGGCGGCCTCCACCAGACCATGGCTATAGCCAGCATGGGCCGGAGCAAACAGATCGGCCCGCAGGGTCGGGAACACCTGCCAGTAAGCGCCCAGGGCATCGATATCCCGATTGGGAATGCCGCCTTTAAGGTGGGCGGCCAGATCGTGCAGATCTTCGGCCTCGCTGGCATCGATATAGCGCGGAATATTCAGGTTGTAGTCGTTGGCGGCGATCTCCGACAGCGGCACGGCGCGGCTGTAACGGGGGATCATCTGCTCGCGGGTAAAGGTATCGACGATCTTGTGGATGTCCTGCTCGCGCAGCCGGTTCTTGTTGCCATCTTTGATAAAGCCTTTGCTGGCATCGATCATAAACAGGCTCTGGCTGGTATAGCCGTTGGCCTGGATGGCGCGCTGAGGGGCCGTCTCTTTGTCGATGACGATGATGCAGGCCGGAATACCGGTGCCGTAGAAGAGGTTGGCAGGCAGGCCGATAATGCCCTTGATAAAGCCTTGTTTGAGCAGATTCTCGCGGATGCGCGCCTCGGCATTGCCACGAAACAGCACGCCGTGAGGCAGGATCACCGCCCCCTTGCCGCGGCTGTTGAGGCTCTTGATGATGTGCAGCAAGAAGGCGTAATCGCCATTTTTCTCCGGCGGTACGCCCCAGACAAAGCGGCCAAACTCATCGTGCTCGGCATCCAGGCCGCTGGTCCAGTTCTTGTTGGAAAAGGGCGGGTTGGCGACGGCAAAGTCGAAGCACTTGAGCTGGTTGTTGCCCTCCTTCCACTGGGGCGCGGCCAGGGTATTGCCCTTCCAGATCTTGGCGGTCGGGTTGTCGTGCAGGATCATGTTCATGCGCGCCAGGGCGCTGGTGGCGTTATCCATCTCCTGACCGTAGATGGTGAGCCCCTTGGGGCCCGCCTCGTCACTGGCCTTGAGCAGCAGAGAGCCGGAGCCGCAGGTGGGGTCGTAGACGGTGGCATCTTGCGGCGTCTGGCGACTGATGCCGATCACCTTGGCCAGAATGCGCGACACCTCGGCCGGGGTATAGAACTGCCCCTTGGACTTGCCTGATTCGGTGGCGAAGTGGCGCATCAGGTATTCGTAGGCATCACCTAGCAGATCATCTCCCTCGGTGCGGTTGGCGGAGAGATCCAGCCCCTCGAAGATGCCAATCAGCTTGGTCAGGCGGTCGATCATCTCCTTGCCCTTGCCCAGCTTGTCCTCATCGTTGAAGTCGGCGATGTCGATCACGCCCTTGAGATCATTGGCTCCGGCCAGCGCCGAGATGGTGAGGTTGATCGCCTCGCCGATATTCTTGTCGCCCTTGAGCGCCACCATATCCTCGAAGCTCGCCCCTTGCGGCACCTCAATCATGGCGTAGGGATTGCCCTTGGCCTTGTCGGAAACGTACTTCACAAACAGCAGGGTCAGCACATAGTCCTTGTACTGGGAGGCGTCCATGCCGCCGCGCAGTTCATCGCAACTGGCCCACAGGGAGGAGTAGAGTTCGTTTTTCTTGATAGCCATGGAAAGGGTTCCAATAAGAGTCAGTTTGCGCCAAGGGCGCATGGAAAACGAAAAGAGGCGATTGTTTGCACCCATACGGGTGAGCACGCCAGAGATTGCCAACGAGTTTACCCACTTGACCCTGTGGCAACCATGGTGGATATCACATCAGTGACGGATAGGCAGATCGTTTGCTGCAAAACGCCATCATTTGCCTTCCAGCAAGGCCGGCGGTGTGCTCTCGCCACGGCATTTGAGTTGCCCCAGCGCGTTGGTTCGACAGACGGTGCCATCAGATGCACGCAACTGACCAAGTGCATCTTCACGCCATGTCACCCGTTCACCGGTTTTGGCATTGCTGCCGCGAATATTGCCCAGCGCGTCTTGCCGATAGGTAGTGCCATCGCTCCTCTTAAGATTGCCGAGCGCGTCCTTACGCCAGGTCGTTCCGGTTCCCGAGTCTTTGATGTTGCCAAGCGCATCCTCACGTAAGGTGCCCTGCTTGCCATCGTCACATTGATAGCGGGTATGGCCCAATGCATCTTTTCGATAGGTGCAGTCGGCTGCAAACACGACTTGCGGCGTTAGGCTCAGCAGCAGTGCGGCCAGCGACCACTGGCGTGTCGCTAACCAAAAGCCGGGTTGGTGACTCATTGCATCTCTCCTCTGACGTGAACTCGATTGACTATACCGGGCCAGCCGCTCAGCCTCGATACTGAGGTTTTTAACATGTCGTGTTTTCAGGCGGATGCGTGATGGCAAGACGTCCACTGAGGCGCGTTCAGTCCAGCTTGAGATAATTAACCTCGTTTGTATTTACCCACTTGCTCAAGAAAGTAGCTGCCCAGCTCACCCTTATGCTGGCTTGCTTCGCTTTCTGCGCTGGCCAAGTGACCGTTGCGCTCTTTCCATACGGCATATGCGGCAGCCTTCTCGACCTCGACCCGTTCTTGCTGCTCTTTCGGTAGGGCACACAGATTGTGACTCATACTGATCTCTTTGTTATTTGTTGGCGCCATGGTACGCCATCAGTGGCATGCGGGACTTGCGCTGGTTCAAAGGTGGCGCGCTATAATGCCTGTATATAAACACAGGCGTTATTACCATGAAGCTGTTAACCCCAGACCCATCACCCGCCGAGGTGACCATCCCGCTGTTCTTGCACCGCGCCTCTTGTGGCTTTCCCAGCCCAGCCAGCGACTATCTGGAAGGGAAGTTGGACCTCAACACCCACTGCGTGCCGCACCCTGCAGCAACCTTCTATCTGCGTGCCGAGGGGGAGAGCATGACCGGGGTCGGCATCTTTCCCGGTGACTTGCTGGTGGTCGATAAGAGCCTCACCCCTCGCCATGGTGATGTGGTGATTGCACTACTCGATGGCGGCTTCACGGTAAAGACCTTGCAGCTCAAGCCGAGGTTGCGGCTGCTGCCAGCCAATCCGGCGTTCGCGCCTATCGACCCTTGTATGAGTCTCTCCCTGGAGTTGTTCGGAGTGGTCACCCATGTGATTGGCAATCTGAGGCAGCGTGATGGCTATAGCGCTCGTTGATGTAAACAACTTCTACGCCAGCTGTGAGCGGCTGTTTCGCCCTGAGCTGCGTGGCCGCCCGATCGTGGTGCTCTCCAACAATGATGGATGCGTGGTGTCGCGCAGCCCCAAGGCCAAGGCGATGGGCATCAAGATGGCCGGGCCCTACTTCAAGATCCGCGAGCAGTTCGAGGCGCATGGCGGTGTGGCGTTCAGCTCCAACTACGCGCTCTATGGCGATATGTCTGGCCGAGTGATGAGCACGTTAGAGACCATGGCCCCCGAGCTGGAGGTCTACTCCATCGATGAAGCATTCCTGTCACTGTCGGAGTCGTTTGCCGGGAACCTGACAGCCTATGGGCAACAGATCCGGCAGCGAGTGTGGCAGTGGACCGGCCTAACGGTAGGGGTTGGGATCGGCCCCACCAAGACCCTCGCCAAGCTGGCCAACTATGCAGCCAAGAAGTGGCCTGCCACGGGCGGCGTTGTGGACTTGCGTGACGAGCTGCGCCGTGCCCGGCTGATGGCTATCACCCCGGTGAATGAGGTGTGGGGCATAGGACGGCGCTTGGGCGCTAAGTTGGTGGCACAAGGCATCAACACCGTGGCTGACCTGGTGGCTAGCGATGCCAAAGGGTTACGCGCCCAATACGGCGTGGTGGTCGAGCGGATCGTACAGGAGCTGCGTGGCCTGCCTTGCGCAGAGCTGACCGTTGAACCGGCTGCTGAAGCGGTTACGCGAACACAAGGACGAATTATTGCTGGTGCTGAAGCGGCCGGAGGTGCCGTTGCACACCAATGGTAGCGAGCGGGACATCCGGGGTCATGTGAAGAAGCGAAAGGTGAGCGGAAGCACCCGCAGCGAGGAAGGGAGACGTTGCCGGGATACATTTATGAGTCTGAAAAATACCTGCAGAAAGTTGGGTATGTCGTTCTGGAAATATCTGCAGGAGAGGATAAATGGTGGTCCATTTGTGCCGCTAGCTGAACTGATCAACCAGCGGTAAAAGGAGCCCATCGCCACGACTTAATGAGAAGTTACTTGATTATTTTGTATCTATTTGATTTCATTGGGTTTCCCGCCACCGAATGGCGGCAGGAACTGGATACAGCACACCACGCTTACAACTGGAACTGGGCAACCCGTCCCTGCAGCTGTTCGGCTAACTGGCTCAGGGAGAGGCAGGCGGAGGCCGTCTGCTCGGCGCCACTGGCCACCTCGTTGGCCGCCTCATGGATCACCGCTATGTTGCGGTTCAGATCCTCGGTCACCGAGTTCTGCTCCTCGGTGGCGGTGGCAATCTGGGTGTTCATGTCCGAGATCAGCGCCACCGATTCGGTGACCTTGTGGATTATGGAGCCCACATCCGAGGTACTGTTCACCGTGGTGTCCATCAACTGACGGCTATGATCCATATTCTCCACCGTCTCGCGGGCCCGGCTCTGCAGCAGATCTATGATGCGGTTGATCTCGCTGGTAGAGTCCTGGGTTCGCTTGGCCAGGGTGCGCACCTCGTCGGCCACCACGGCAAAACCCCGACCATGCTCACCGGCCCGTGCCGCCTCGATGGCGGCATTGAGCGCCAGCAGGTTGGTCTGATCGGCGATGGAGCGGATCACCTCCAGCGCCACACCGATGCTCTGGCTATCCTGCTGCAGATGATCCACCACCTGCCCGGCCTGCTCCAGCTTCTGCGCCACCACACCGGTATCCTTGATGGCCAACTGCACGGCATGCAACCCCGCCGAGGAGTCCCCCGCCGCCGTACTGGCCGAGTTGGCCGCCTCGTTGCAGTTGCGCGACACCTCCTGCACCGTGGATTGCAACTCGTTGATGGCGGCGGCAAACTGATCGATCTCTTGGAGCTGCTGGGCAACCCCCTGAGAGGATTGGGTAGCGATGGCATTGACCTCCTCCACCGACGTTCCCAATTGGTGAACGGCAGCGGCCACATCGGCAATCAGGGTCCGCAGATTGGTGTGCATGCTGCCAAAGGCCGAGGCCAGCTGGCCCAGTTCGTCGCGAGCAAAGCAGCGCGGATCCAGCGTGCCGCTCAAATCGCCTCTGGAGAGCCGATTGGCCTGCTCCACCAGGTGCGCCAGCGGCTTTCTGATCTGGCCGGAGAGCCAGTAGGCCAGCCCAAACACCAGCAACACCGCCGCCAGTAGCGAACCGACGATCCAGCGCTTGGCCTGTTTATTGGCACGGTTAAACTGGGCCTCCATGGCACTAGCCTGCTGCTGGTTCAGGTCCATCAGCTTGCCAACCAGGGAGGTAAGCCCATAGTAGAGCGCAACGGATGCCACCGACTTCTGGGCCGCCACCTCGGTCTGCCCTTCTCGCTTCAGGCTCATGATCTCCTGGTGCAGGGGCAGATAAGCCTGCCACTTGTTGCGCAACTCCTCGAACAGCGTCCGCTGCTCCGGGGTGCGCAAATCACTCTCATAATCCGCCAGGCTCTGCTGCACCCGGGTCACCGTCTCGGCCACCAACTGCTCCTCCTGAGGTAGATTGGCCCCATTGCCCAGCAACATGAAGCGCAGCTCCAAGCGCCGGACATCATCCAGGTTTTGCTTGAGTGCCGCACTATCGAGCATTTCCGGTATGATTTGGGTACTGATGATATGAAACTTCTCTTCGGCACCGCTTAGGAAGGATGTGAACTAGAACACTAGGCAAACCGCTGGCCATCCCCGGCCCCGGCCCGGCGGCGAACCTCCCAGGCGAAACACCAGCCCCCCGGCGCTCAATGTCGCACCAAGGCATTGAGGGGTGACCGGCGACTCCCGCACCAGGCAAACCGCTGGCCATCCCCGGCACCGGCCCGGCGGCGAACCCCCCAGGCGAAACACCAGGCCCCCGGCGCTCGATTGTCGCACCAAGACATTGAGGGGTGACCGGCGACTCCCGCACCAGGCAAACCGCTGGCCATCCCCGGCACCGGCCCGGCGGCGACCCCCCCAGGCGAAACACCAGGCCCCCGGCGCTCGATGTCGCACCACGACATTGAGGGGTGACCGGCGACTCCCGCACCAGGCAAACCGCTGGCCATCCCCGGCACCGGCCCGGCGGCGAACCTTCCAGGCTAAAAGAACAAGGGTGGGGAAACACGGAACCGCTTGCTCAGTGCTTCAATGTGTTGCTTAATTCAGCTTCTTCCCGTCTGCGGCGTTCAAGAGCTTGCTGACATTCGATTTAGGGGAGCCCGCAGAATTCGGAAAAAATCGTACGCTAAGGTTTTCCGGGCATCAGTAAGGGCCGAAACTTCCCGTCTTCCAGTCTGCGGCTCTGCCGCCAGACGTAATCGCCGGTTAGGTTGATGTGCTCCCAGCCCAGCGGCGACAGGAATTGCAGCAGCTCGCCGTCCACCGGCTTGCCGGCCTCGACCAACCCCTGGGTGGCGCGCTCCAGGTACACCGTGTTCCACAGCACGATAGCCGCCGTCACCAGGTTGAGGCCGCTGGCCCGGTAGCGCTGCTGCTCACGGATCAGCGCACGCTCGAACTCGGCGAAGGCCCCCATCACCGACAGCATCAGGTTGGCCATCGGCGAGTCCTCGCCGGTGAATACCAGCCCCTCCTTCAAGAACTCGATGCGTACGCCGCGCTGGGTCAGCTTCTGTACAAGGCGGCGCAGGTCGTCGAGGTTGCGGGCCAGACGATCCATGCTGTGCACCACCACGGTGTCGCCCTCGCGGACGAAGCTCAGTAGCGCTTCGAGCTGGGGGCGCTGGGTGTCCTTGCCCGAGGCTTTGTCGGTGAACACCTTGCTCACCTGGGTCTGTTCCAGCTGGCGTTCCGGGTTCTGGTCGAAGCTGCTGACCCGGACGTAGCCGATGCGGTGCCCCTGCACGATGTCTCCTTGGTTGAAGGCGGCTTAAGTGCTCCTTCTGTTCCGTTGTGCCTCAAACCCCGTTTCTGTCAGGCTGAAATCTACGACCTTCGCGGGCATGTGTCAAAAAATGCGAAAGATGACTCTATTCTGACGAAGCGGCGCGGCCCTGCCTGACATCAAGTTAGGGTATAGCCTAGATTGACATGCGCGATGCAACCCTTAACTTGCTGCACCTATCGTTTCCATGCTAGCTTTATCGTAACGCTCAAGAAATTGGGCTTAATGCCGAAAACAATAAAATAAAACAGCCAACCCTTGAGGTTCTTATGCGCCAGAATTTACCAGTGACGGGTCGAAACTTAGAACTCCCAAAAGATGCCAATATTCTTTCGACTACCTCCCCTCAAAGCCATATCACGTACGTTAATCCTGACTTCATTAAAATCAGTGGTTTCACTGAGGAAGAACTATTAGGCCAGCCTCACAACATCGTAAGACACCCAGATATGCCGCCTGCTGCATTTGAGCATATGTGGAGTACATTAAAATCTGGCCGCTCATGGATGGGGCTAGTAAAAAATCGCTGTAAAAATGGCGACCACTATTGGGTAAGTGCTTATGTAACGCCAATAGCTAAGAATGGTTCGATTGTTGAATACCAGTCTGTAAGGACCAAGCCTGAACCTGAGCAGGTTTTGGCTGCGGAAAAATTATATGCTCAATTGAGAAGCGGGAAGGCCGCGAGGCCGAAATTGGCTGCTAGCTTTTCCGTGAAAATACTCTTGCTCATATGGGGTAGTATTATATCAAGCGCAATGGCTGCCGGCATGCTTACTGATACATCAATAAGCAGCTTATTGTTAGCCACTTTAATGTCAGGAAGCTTAAGCTCTGTTAGTGTTTTGGCTATTCTCTCTCCTCTTGGAAGACTGGTTGAAAGAGCCAGGAATATTTCCAATAACCCATTAAGTCAATCCCTCTACAC
>NZ_JAPDBM010000098.1:0-9302 GCF_027705265.1 Aeromonas sp. QDB11
TGGATACCGTGTCTCCTTTCCCGGGGAATGGCTATGGCACAGCGAAGGTGTAGCACTATTGGGATCAGTTATTTAGTCAAAGAGCTGTCACGAGAACACCGTTAGCTTAGCGTACGATTTTTTCCGAATTCTGCGGTTCCCCCCTCTTGAACACCCGCCAGCCACCGCGCTGTCGTTCCAGGACAATGGTCTCGCTCTGTTTACCGAACTTCACCAGGTGCAGGTGGTATCCGGCTCCCATCGGAGTGGGTGCGATCAGGGCTTTGGCAAACCCGCCCTGGTCGAACGTCCACTTTGCTTGCAGCTCTTCCATATCAAATCGCGCCTTTGATTCGTCAAATTAATAAAATGATTCTAGCACGATGACGTCATCCCCGCTTGGATATCGGGGATCCGCTATTTGGTGGCTGCCTTTGCCTGGTGGCGTCTGATGGTGGCTGTTGCGTTGGCGGCCTTGCGCATTGCCTCGTCCCGTTCCTTGGTGATCAGGGCTATGCGCTGATCCACCTCGGTAATAGCCTTGGTGGCCGCCTGCCATCGGCTCTCGGCCAACTGGATGTGCTGCTTCGCCTCGACCTGCTGGGCCTGCAAAACCGCCTGTTCCTGCTGCAATGCCGTGGTGGCATTGATTAGCGCCGTGGCCTCGGCCTGCTCCGCCCGCTGCTCGGCTTCGATGGCCACTTGCCGCAGCCGTTCCATCTCGCGCTCTTGGTCCCCTTCGTTTGCCCACCCGTACACCAGCCCTACCCCCAGCAATGCGAACGAGCCCCCTACCAGAATGCCGACCAGAGCCAGCGGCCACGCATGCCATAGAATGGGCCAGCCGGTGTACCAATCGCCGGATCTGGTTTCCGCAACGAAGTTGTTTACCCATAGTGTTCGGGCTAACAGGCTATCCACGTACCAGGCCAACGCCAACAGGCCGATCAGCAGCCCCCCTATCACCACACGTCTCATCGTAGGTATGTCTCCGTAATCTCGGGCCTGAAATGCCCCATCTCCTGCGAAACTGTCTCTAAAGCGGCGTCCCGCGACAGCCCCCGATTTTGCAGCTCGGTCATCCGTTCCTGGGCGTAGCTATGGCGCAGCCCGTGGGCTCCGGTCGAGCGCCCCATGGTGCGCTCGGATGCGGCTGAAACGGAGTTGGACCACCGTTGGCCGCCGCCGATGTCGTAGCTGGACTGGTAGAAAACCCCGCGGTCGGTCACGACCTGGGGGGCGTCCAGGCGGCGTTCCTCCAGCCGTGCCGCCAGTTCGTGGGGGATCATGACCTCACGGGTTAGCCCGCCTTTGCCTTGGACGGTGTAGATCTCGCCGCTCCTGCCTTTCCATTTGCTGTCCAGGGCGGGGCGGGGGTCGGCGGCCCGCTCGGCCACGGGGCGCAGGGTCAGCAGCTCATGGGCGCGCAGGCCCGCTGCATGGGCAATCTCGGTGGCCAGCGCGTTGTGAGGGGTCTGGGCACTGGCGATCAGCTCGGCCTGTTGCGGGGTGTAGGCGCGGCCCTCCAGCGTTTGAGTCAGCTCGGATTTGGTGACAGGGAGGCGTTCACTGGGGGCCAGTTTGCCGGTGACGTAGATCATCATGGCCTGCATCGACTGGCGTTCCATGTCCAGCGTCTTCTGGCCGACGGCCTGCCCGCGCTGCTCCAGGTAGCGGATGGCAAGCTCGGGGGTCATCGCCCGTAGCCCGCCTGGCAGGCGCTCTTGCTGCGTCCATTCGGCCACTCTGGTCAACCCCTGCTCGTAGTTGCGCACGGTGCCTACAGAGCGCAGGTGATGGCCCTGCAGGGATTTCATGACGTGGGCCGCTTGGGCCGCAGGGGCGCGAAAGGTGGCCATTAGGCGGCCTTTGGGTCGTGCTTGGCCAGCCACCTGGCAACGGTCGAATGGACCACTTTGATCCGGCGTTCCCGTAGCCAGCGTTGCAGCTCGGCGGTACTGGCCCCTGCCCGATGCAGGGCCAGCAGCTCCCCAGCGTGGCGATCCAAGCGGGAGCGGACAAAGTTGCGTTTGCGGATAGTGGCGGTCTGCTGACGCAGGGTGGCCAGCTCGGTGAGGGGGTCAAATACCATGGGGCCTCCATTGTAAGAACATCCAGCATCGATCAAATCGTGCTGCGGCAGTTACCTACCGATTCGCCCCTGTTTTTCCACCAAAGCGGACTGGCTCGGACCGTTCTCGCCATCGAGATTATCTAGTTCCCGTTCTGTCGCTTTCGCGTCTCCCATTTTCTTGTCGGGGTTCAGTGTGCTCGCCGTTTTTGGCAGAGTCTCGGATGGTTTAGCCTGGCTCCGGTATCGCAGGGCCCCTTAGAGGGGGGCGGGCTCACTACAAACGTCCCCAGCATAGGGCAAATATATGTGCTAATACAATGTGTGTTGTTTTTTGTGCGTAAATCTGATGCAAATCATATTCCCCGCTATGTAGCGACGAATTTATGAGTCGTACATAGCGGGGAATATGAGAGGCATAGAGGGAAAACCTGACGAGGGCGGGAGTAGGGCTGGCCAGGGCCATCAAAAGCCAAAATTGAATAATCGAAAATTCAAATTGATGGCGAGCTGGGGGAGGCGTGAGCCTGGTGGCGTCCGGCCAGGACGCTCACCGGGGCGAACGTCCTCCCAGGACAGCGAGGGACGCCTCTAGGGGGGGGGGGGGGTCGATGTCCCGGCCGGACATCGAGCCACCCGGGAGGCACCGGGGTAAAAAAGTGGGGGGGGCTGGCAGAGATCCTTCATACAAGATGGGTGAAGGAATTGTGTTTTCCACCGTGTTTTTTTGGCGCCTTCGGCCCGAAATCGGATCGAACTGCCACCCCGTCGGATCCAGCTCTAAAACCCCCTCAGATGCGTTGCAAACTTTCAGCATGGAAACGGGTCAGGCAGGGGGAGAAAGCGCGGCAGAATGCGGCTCAGGCGGTCGTTTTTCGGCAGGGGGCCGGTTTTACCAGGTGAAATCGGCAATTGAACATAATGGGCATTATGTGCACCGCATTCTGGGGACCAAGCCACAGAAATCCCAATGTCCCTGATCGACGGCGAGACGTATCCAGCAGATCTTTTGCTAAGGATAAGGGATGTTTGGTCCCACTCGACCGCAATGTTAGAACTCAGAACCACCCTTGCCATGCCCAATATGCCACAAACAACGGTGGTACAACGCCGAGACCAACTATTAGCAATGGCATTAGCACCGCGCTAGATAACAATCCAGCAACAACAAATAGCCCCCCCCAAGCAACGACTACCAAACCAAAGACAACAGCGACGGTTTTTACGTGGGCACTTGAAAATAGCTTGAAGCTGGCCATGAAAGCGCCGACTGCCGCGAGGCTAGAAGACACGATGGCCCTGAATGAAAGAGTAAGGAAGCCAGGGTTATCTATTTCACTTCCGCCTCCGTAATGCTCAGGAATGAAGAGTAATCCGTAAAGATTTAATAGCGACTCAATAATGGGGGCTGCGACGTAAAGGAGCAGAAAGAACACTACGGCGCTGACTATCGCCGCCCCTACGGTTTGGCCCCAATAGATCTGATTGTTCATGGTTGGGTCCTAACAATTTATTCTGTGGGTTGTCTATCTTTCCTCAATGACCAAATCAGGGCTTTTCTCTATCCCTGGGCGAGTATATTCGCTGTCATTTTCATTTAAACAACGGAAGTAAATGGTTACCGTCGTGTCTATATCCATTCTGGTTTTTGCAGTGTTTTCATTCAAAAACATGAATTTTTTACCAAGGCTATTACACTTTTCCGCCCCTGAGTTGAATGCACTTTGACGGGCTGACGCAGCATCACGGAAACCATCTGCTGTGGCGGAGACAGAATATGTGTCTTTGCCTACCTCAAGAACGTTACTCGTAGAGACGCAGCCCCCTAAAGCGAGAGTAAGCAGTGCTGCTGTTGTTTTATAACTCATTGATTTTATTATCCTTGTTTTTATCGAATAGGGTGATTGTGGATCATCCAACTCTATCCTTTTTTTATATAAGAATCAAAGCATTAGGTGATTACGCAACTGCTAGTGGTGGCTGTAACGGGTACTGGTTTGGTGCTGAGGTGTATCCCGGTCTGTCACCGCGCATAAGGGGCGTTACGGTAAACCCGCGCCCCTTTTTGCTGCCTGTTGTCCTGGGCCGATATCGAGGGGGGCGGTGGAACATAGCATCAATTTTACAAATTGATGCTTCGATTTGTAATTGTGAACCTGGCCGCTTTGCTATGTGTGAGCCGATAGCGATTCAACATAACAGGCATTAGGCGCATTATGTTTCTGGTTGGTGTGGCGCAATAATTCTCATGGTGAGAGGTAAATACAGAGCGTGAATCTCTGTTCTCCAATGGTTTCAGTTACAAGGTCACATAACCCCGGCAAATTACCACTGGCTGGGGTCATGTTATCCGCAATGTGGCGGTATTACCCAGTTCCATCTGGGGTTGGCGTATGCGCACGACTAGGGGCATTCATTTCTATCATGACTCTAAACGAAGAATGTATCTAGTCCGCGCAGAGGTTGCGCCCGATCACTGTATGGCGACTTTGCTATGATATGTCCCACGATAGAACAACGGGACATGGCAGTTAGTTTATCGCTTACGCCAGAACGCAGCATTGAGACATGTAGCTTATTCAGCCCGTCAGTAATCTGATCCGCAGCTGATCCGGGTTTCAGACGGTTCAGACCCCCATCATAGAAGCTTCTATCAATGCCAGTTCGCTTGATGAAAGAATGAACGAAATCAAAATCACTCGTAGCGGCGGCGTCTAATTCATATGCAATGACATCTGCGGTTGCACCATATTTGCGACAGATCACATCATAGAAACGAGCAGCGCAAATCATGATTGAAGGGATTATAATATTTCCCGCGTTCGCTTCTTCGACAAACTTCACAAGATTATCTGCTCCAATGCCACCCCGGTCGGCTGCCTCTAATTGCCATAGTGAAGCTTTTGCACGTGGGTGCCCTGCTTCCGCAGCTTTATACCAACAGTCTGCCGCGAGATCGAAGTCATACGGCGTTACGCTTCCCCCACCCCACAGAAGCGACAGATTGAACAGTGCCGAGACATGGCCGCCTTGCGCTGCATTGGCAAAATGCCTACTTGCGGCGTGGTAGTCGCTACCTTGTAAGGCGATGACGCCAGCAACATACTCAGTTTCCACACCTTCTGACGAACTCGTGAAAAACGGATTTTGAAATTCAGCCATGTTTCCTCACTACGATAATGGGGATTGTAGAATCATCAAAATAAAGCATTACTATGGAAGGTGCGAATAAGTCACCAAGTACAAAAATACGCCTTTGTAAGTATTTGAATTAAATCGACTAAAATTTTCAGTTTTGTTGTGGAGGGTGCTTGTTCTCACCCTCCCTAATTCTGTGATAATTATAGGTGGAGGTTAGCCTCTCTATGAACGTATCATGTCCAAGGATAGCCGGATGAAAGCACCTTTTTTGATAGCAAGTGCAATCCTGGTAACAGGCTGCTCCAGCAACATCTACCCCAGCTACCATGCGGGAAAATACTACCTGATGGGAGGGGATGATCGCTGCCAATACGTTCAGCAGGTATCTGACACCCGCATCATGTGCCTGGATGAAGATCGCAACGAAACCGGATACCGCGATGCGCTAACAGGAGATGAGCTTAATCACTATCTTGCGCAGCAGCAGATCTATCAGGCGCAGATGGCATCGCTGTCACAATCCATCGAGCAAATGAATCAGTCACTCAACAGTTATCAGCCCGTCTACCCGGCCATTCAAGTTCAGCAACCTACCCTTTCTAACGGATGGAACGGCACCAATTACCGTCAAGTCGGTAGCACCGTGCTTGGGACGGATGGTAGCAGTTACCGCCGTGTCGGGAATACGGTCATCGCTTCTGATGGCACGGTCTGCCAAATGGTCGGCGCGAACATACTCTGTAAATAGTTTCAAATTCCTGCTGTACCATTGTCAAAAACTATTTGAAATGACCGGTTGCTCTGGCAAGCCTAGTCTGAGTGGGGCATCCGAGTGAAAATGGTAAGTGTTTAGTGGTCCTTGACGGAAAGGTAACCCTATTCTGAAAGTCATCACCGCGCATAAGGGGCGTTACGGTAAACCGGACGCCCCTTTTTGCTTCTTATCAAAATCGCAATTACTGATTTCCGTATTTCAGCAAAAGCAGTTCGCGCACCTCGTCCGCGATCTTGGCTCCGCGCGATGCACATTGCATCTTGATTGCGCGGTGCAGGCTTTCGGGGATGTCGATGGTGAGCCGCTTCATCGACTCAGGTGCATTGCCGGTGCTGCGGTTCTCTACCCACTCATCGGCGGAGGCCTGCGCACTCTTGCTGGTCGGCTTGGCGCCGATGGTGACCTTCTTGCTCATCGTGCAATCTCCATCAATTCTGCCATGACGGCATCGATCTCTGCGGTTGCTGGGCCGGTCTCATCAGTTTCATGAACAGCGCGGCCTTGGGCTGCGGCCTCTGCGAACACTACGCGCTGGGTGATGCTGGCGGTTAGGACAGGTATGGGGTAGGCGGCCAGAGCTGCACCAACATCCCGCCCTATGGCCGTATTTGCGATTTTACGATTAACCACAAAAGCGGCTTTCAGTCCTTCCTTGTAGATGCGAGCCTCTTCAATCAGCTTCACCACCTCGTCTGCTGCCCAGATGTCGTAGGGACTGGGTTGTACCGGGATCAGCACCACATCAGCGGCCATGATCGCGGAGCGAGCGAGGTCGGTTACCCGTGGCGGTCCGTCGATGACAATGTGGTCATAGCCCTGGCCGAGTTGTCCGATCTCCTTATGCACGGTGGCTCTGGGGAGGCCGACGACCGAGAACAGGGGCTCGCCATCACGAGCTGCGGCCCAGTCCAGGGCGGAGCCTTGTGGATCAGCATCGATCAGAAGAACCCGAAAGCCGCGGCGGGCCAAGCTAGCCGCCAGGTTCACGCTGAGGGTGGTCTTGCCAACGCCGCCCTTCTGGTTGAGCAGTCCGATGATCATGGTTGAATTCTCATTATTTGTGGTTTTGTAAAAATACAGAAAACCACATGCAATGGGCAATCAAAATAAGTACCAGACCCAATACGCTCGTCCCGTCAGTTCTCCCGAGTTCTGGTTGTGCAACGGTATTGCCAGCATTACAATGTAATTGCGTTTGAAATTACAAGGTGAGGTGGTTATGGGTACGATTAACCTGCGCATTGATGACGAACTGAAGGCTCGTTCATTTGCGGTGCTGGACAAATTGGGGGTGACCCCCTCGGATATTATCCGGCAAACCCTGGAATATGTGGCCTCTCAGGGGCGGAGCCCGTTTCGCACTACCGTGGTGACGGAGGATGAAGAGGCCCTGTTAGCCATCGTGCGAGAGCGTTTGGCCAGCCCGCAGAAAGGCATCAAGGTATCGCTGGATGACCTTTGAACTCGAGTTTGATCCGCGAGCGTGGAAAGAGTGGAAAAAGCTGGGTGATACCGTTCGCCAGCAGTTCAAAAAGAAGCTGTCAGAGGTGATCGAGCGCCCCAGGATTGAGGCAAACCGGCGGAATGGGATGCCTGATTGCTACAAGATCAAATTGCGTGGCGCGGGGTATCGGTTGGTTTATCAGGTACAGGATGATCGGGTGGTGGTATTCGTGGTCGCAGTGGGGAGGCGCGAACGGGAAGAGGTGTATCTGGATGCAATGTCGCGTCTTGATTAGCGAAAGTTTGTAAGGTGTGACCACCTGCGGTAACGTACTGTCCAGAAAAGACAAACCCCGAATCTCTGTCTCAACTTGGCGGAAGGGTTCAGAGAGTTCGGGGCTAGGCATTAAACCTATGGGAAAAGTCTAACACATGGATCAGCCCAAACAACCCTTCGTTTTCTCTTGTATGAAGGATTACGGATTTTGCACCGCCAATTTGCGCGGTGCTCGATGGTAAAATCAGTCTCTCAAGCCTCGTTTCTAGAAAGATTGCCTCACCGACCCTACTGCACCGATGATCCGGCGCAGGGGCTGTTGATCCGCTCGCAGGCCACTGCACTGGCCTATCGCCATATCCAGCACAACCCGCCGCCGCACGTTGGCACCCTGGTGTTCGATGTCGATCGGGCCGATGGGTACCACGCCTGGCGGGATGCCAATCTGCCTGCTCCGCACTGGGTCTGCGTCAACCTGCGCAACGGCCATGCCCATCTTGGCTATCAGTTGGCTACCCCAGTTGCCCGTACCAGTGCCGCCAAGCAAAAGCCCCTGTGCTATCTCGCCGCCATCGAACACGTGCTGGCGTGTCGACTGGGGGCGGACATGGGGTACGCAGGCCTTATCACCAAAAACCCCACACACAGTGATTGGTGGACTGTTTGGCACCCCATCGAGCCCTATTCACTCGACTACTTAGCCGAGTTCTGCTCCGATAACGATCTGGCTGCCTACAGCCGCCGCAGCCGTAAGGAAGCGAGTGGGTTGGGGCGTAACGTCACCTTGTTCGATAACGTGCGGGAATGGGCCTATAGCGCCGTCAGAGGGTATTGGCGACCCAATGGCTACGACGCCTGGGCCAAGGCCGTCCGCGCGGCCTGTGACAGTGCCAATGCGTTTGGGCTGGAGCAGGGCGGCCCGCTGCCACCCAACGAGATCAAAGCAACGGCCAAGAGCATTGCCCGTTGGGTATGGCGGCACTTCACCCCGTCAGGATTCAGCGCTATCCAGGCGGTCAGAGGGGCCAAGGGCGGGCGCATCGGTGGCAAGGTATCCAAGGGTGGGGGCAGACCAAGCAACAGCGGCAAGGCCCGTGCAGACCTGTTGCCGGAGGTGCTGCAACTCAAGGCTCAGGGCTACAGTAACCGCGACATTGCCGAGGATCTGCAAATCTCGGCCAGTACCGTCAGCCTGTATCTCAAACGTGGGCGCGAGTGATCGAAACAAAGCCATATCAGATAACAGCGCCCGAAGGGCGTTTTTGTCTGATATGGCTTTGCCTTAGAGAGCGGATCTTGGCGAGGTGGGCAAGCGCCCGAACCGGAGGCCGTCCATAGGCCGTTGGTTTGGCCTGTGGGCGGGGGCGTTGTCCACGGAGCGGGGTGAGGCTGGCCTTTGTCTTGGCCCTCAACGACTGCTCAGGTCGATCTCGATACGCCGAAAGCCAATGCCATTGGCGGTGTTGGCGGCGGCATCGATGCTCTTGGGGAGCCCGCAGAATTCGGAAAAAATCGTACGCTAAGGTTTTCCGGGCATCAGTAAGGGCCGAAACTTCCCGTCTTCCAGTCTGCGGCTCTGCCGCCAGACGTAATCGCCGGTTAGGTTGATGTGCTCC
>NZ_JAPDBM010000099.1:0-9250 GCF_027705265.1 Aeromonas sp. QDB11
TTCGACACTCTTTATCCGCCCCCGGTCTTCACATTTAGATTATTCAGATTAGGCGACAACTATTCTGACACCGGGGGACCGCCTGCGGGTTGTAATCCTTGATAATGCCGTAGACCACGGCAACCAGTACGAGCAAGACGAATAGCAGTTCCAATATTCACTCCTGATAAATTTATCGAAGAGCGAAATCTAGTGTTCTGACCACCGTTTGCCTTTGATCCCTATCAAGAAAGGTGCCGTCATCGGGATTCATCAGCATAATATGTCGGTCACGTAACAAATTTTCGTTATTTCAACTGCTGGAAAACCTTTGTCCGCCCTTATCGGGGAATTGTGTGACGCGACTCCCCTCTTTTTTGCGTTGGATCAACATATGACGGCGCCGAAGTGGCGAAGATGCGCTTCGACATATAGCGACCATTTCGCGCCGGAGAGAGTTATGACAAGCCAAGCCACCGCAGGTGCCTCGACCTGCGACTACAAGCTGTGGGACATCCTCGTCGAGTCTGCAAAGGAACGCACTACCATTCGTTACTCCAAACTGGCCAAGCAGGCCGGGCTGGAGCAGTGCCAGGATGAACTGCGCACCCTGCTGCAACGCATCCGCATGTACTGCACCGAAAACAACCTGCCGATCCTCTCCGCCATCGTGGTGGACGACGTGGGCAAATACACTGGCCTCTCTTCCAGCCTGCCTGATGCCCCCTGGGAACGGGCCCGGGTCTTTGACCATGAGTGGACCACCCTGCACTGATTGACGTGCTTGATGATGCCGACCAAAACGCGCCCGCTGGCGCGTTTTGGCTATCTGGCGTTTGCCCCCGTCTCTTTTTTCCGCAATAACCGCGCCATCGGGCACTCCCGCCGCAGTGATCCTGACCTGAGCTCGAAAGCACCGTTCAGGTGCGACCAGTCACGAGAATCCCCTCACTCCAGACCATCAGCGTTGCCATGAGATCGCCACAATGCCAGAATCAGGCCCTTGCACTGTTTTCATTCGGATTTTCGGGCCCTTGCCCACGGCATGCGCCCACAAGAGAAGGACTCCCCATGGCCACCACCCTCTATGGCATCAAGAACTGCGACACCATCAAGAAAGCCCGCAAGTGGCTGGATGAGGCCGGTATCGACTACCGCTTTCACGACCACCGCGCCGATGGTCTGAACCCGGACGATCTGGACTGCTGGCTGGCACAACTCGGCTGGGAAGCCCTGCTCAATAGCCGCGGCACCACCTTCCGCGCCCTGCCGGATGAGGCCAAACAGGGGCTCGACACCGCCAAGGCGCGCGCCCTACTGCTGGAGCACCCGGCCATGATCAAGCGCCCGCTGCTGGACCTTGACGGCGAACTGACCCTGGGCTTCAAGGCTGATCACTACCAATCCCTCTTCTCCCGTTAAGGACAACTGATGTCGGATGTCATCGCACTGGCCAAGGATCTGATCCGCCGCCCCTCCGTTACCCCCCTTGATGAAGGGTGCCAGACCCTGATGGCGGAGCGCCTCGCCAAGCTAGGGTTCGTTATCGAGCCCATGGTGTTTGAAGACACCACCAACCTCTGGGCCCGCCGTGGCAGCGAAGGACCGCTGTTCTGCTTCGCCGGGCACACCGACGTGGTGCCCGCCGGGCCGCTGGACAAATGGCACACCCCGCCGTTCGAGCCGACCATCAAGGATGGCGTGCTCTACGGGCGCGGCGCCGCCGACATGAAGGGCTCGCTGGCTTCCATGGTGGTGGCGGTCGAGCGCTTCGTGGCCGAGCATCCGGATCACGCAGGGTCCATCGCCTTTCTCATCACCTCCGATGAAGAGGGGCCCTTTATCAATGGCACCACCCGGGTGATCGACACCCTGGAGGCCCGTAACGAGAAGATCCGCTGGTGCATCGTCGGTGAGCCCTCCTCCACCGCCGTGGTCGGCGATGTGGTGAAGAACGGCCGCCGCGGCTCCATCACCGGTGATCTGCTGGTACGCGGGGTGCAGGGCCACGTTGCCTATCCCCATCTGGCGGACAACCCCATTCACAAGGCCGCGCCGGCGCTGGCAGAGCTCGCCGCCACCGTGTGGGATGAGGGCAACGCCTACTTCCCCCCCACCAGCTTCCAGATCGCCAACATCTCGGCCGGCACCGGCGCCTCCAACGTCATTCCGGGCGAGCTGCAGGTGCAGTTCAACTTCCGCTTTAGCACCGAACTGACCGACATGGATATCCGCGAGCGGGTCGAAGCGCTGCTGGATAAACATGGCCTCGATTATCAGCTGAGCTGGACCCTCTCCGGCCAGCCCTTCCTCACCGACACCGGCGCGCTGCTCGATGCGGCTGTGGCGGCCATCGAGGCGGTCAATGGCCAGCAGCCAGCCCTGCTCACCACCGGCGGCACCTCCGACGGGCGCTTTATCGCCCCCACTGGCGCCGAGGTGATTGAGCTTGGCCCCGTCAACGCCACCATTCACAAGGTGAACGAGTGCGTGAAGGCGGACGATCTGGATCTGCTGGCCGACATGTACCAAGGGGTGCTCGAGAGATTGCTGGCATGACGCAGGAACAACTAATGGGGCTCGAAGAGAGCCATCTTATTGTGGTGGGGCGCGGCCCCCATCGTCTGACCGCCGCCACCGCGGCGGCCTTCAACGACATGCAGGTGGCGGCCGCCTATGAGGGGTTCAACCTGCAGGCGGCCTCCAGCTGGCGCAGCTTCGAGCGCCAGCTCGCCATCTGGAATGGCAAGTGGCGCGGCGAACGGCCACTGCTCGATGCCAACAGCGAGCCCATCGATGCCCTGCAACTCTGCGAGACAGAGCGGCTGCACGCCATCTTGCGCTGGAGCGCCCTGCCCGGCACCAGCCGTCACCACTGGGGTACCGATCTCGATATCTACGACCCGGACTGCCTGCCCGCCGACACCAAACTGGCGCTGGAGCCCTGGGAGTATGAAGCCGGGGGCTGGTTTGCAGATCTCAGCGAGTGGCTCAGCGACCATATGAGCGACTTCGGCTTCTTCCTCCCTTATGCCAAACCGGTCGGGGCGGGAAGCGGGGTCGCCTACGAGCCCTGGCATATCAGCTTCTCGCTGGAGTCCGACGAGCAACGGCTCGATCCCACGGCACTGGCGCTTTGCCTGCAACAGGCGGATATTGAAGGCAAGTCGACCATACTGGCCAACCTTGATGACATTTTGGCCCGTTATGTCATCACCTGTCCTGATGAAAGGAAAATCCCATGACTCTCTGGCTGTGGATAGGGTTGCCGCTGCTGTTCCTGCTCGGGCTGTTTCTCAATGCCATCAAAGACATGAAACGGCTGGAGAAGCAGTTGCCCAACTACAAGGACAAGATCCGCGAAGTGAAGGATGACGAGGACGACTGAATCCCGCCTCATCCCGTGGGGAGCGCCCTTGTGCTCCCCTGCCCCACTCCTGCCCGACCTCACTGGCCCCCCATTACACCCCGTCTTCTCACCCTGAAATCAACGCTCCTTTGGCTCCGCTTTCGTTCACCTTGTCGCGGTCATCATATGGCGCAGGCATGAGGTGAAAAATGTAAAAAATGCAAATTAATGCACAATCAAGCCACACAAGGGGGGCCTAACTGCATATAATGTGCCTACTTTGCACATTACCAGGAAGGAGTTCGCCCTTGGATGCCGCTACCATCAACAGTTTCTTTTTTGTCGCTGCCCTGTTGGTGGGAGCCAGCGTACTGTTGAGCGCCCTCTCTTCCCGCCTCGGTATTCCCATTCTGGTTATCTTCCTCGCCGTCGGCATGCTGGCCGGTGAGGATGGCCCCGGTGGCATCCACTTCGCCGACTACTCCATCGCCTATCTGGTGGGCAACCTGGCACTTGCCATCATCCTGCTCGACGGCGGCATGCGCACCCGGGTCTCCTCGTTTCGGGTCGCGCTCTGGCCTGCGCTGTCGCTCGCCACGGTCGGGGTCGCCATCACCACCGGCCTGACGGGTCTGGCCGCCGCCTGGCTGTTTGACCTCAGTTTGATGCAGGGAATGCTGATCGGCGCCATCGTCGGCTCCACCGATGCAGCGGCGGTCTTCTCCCTGCTCGGCGGGCGCAGCCTCAACGAGCGGGTGAGCGCCACCCTGGAGATAGAGTCAGGCAGCAACGATCCGATGGCGGTGTTTCTCACCGTCACCCTGATTGAGGTACTTGCAACCGCCCAGCAGGGGCTGGATGCGGGCTTCCTGCTGCTGCAACTGGTCAAGCAGTTTGGCCTTGGCGCCGGGATCGGTCTTGGCGGCGGCTGGCTGCTGTGGCGCCTCATCAATAGCGCCCGTCTGGCGCCGGGGCTCTATCCGCTGCTCACCGTCAGCGGCGGCCTGCTGATCTTCGCCCTCACCACGGCGGTCGGTGGCAGCGGCATTCTCGCCATCTATCTCACCGGTCTGTTGCTCGGCAACCTCTCCCTGCGCAGCCGCAGCACCACCCTGTCGGTGCTGGACGGTCTGACCTGGCTCAGCCAGATCGGCATGTTTCTGGTGCTGGGGCTGCTCGCCTCGCCCCACAAGCTGCTGCCCATCGCCCTGCCCGCACTGGCGCTGGCAGCCTGGATGATCCTGTTTGCTCGCCCGGTGTCGGTCTGGATCGGGCTGCTGCCGTTCAAGAACTTCGCCCCGCGCGAACGCTGGTTTATCTCCTGGGTTGGCCTGCGCGGCGCGGTGCCGATCATTCTGGCGGTGTTCCCCATGATGGCGGGGCTGCCCAACGCCCAGCTCTACTTCAACGTCGCCTTCTTCGTGGTGCTGGTCTCGCTGATTTTGCAAGGCAGCTCGCTGCCGCTGGCCTCAAAACTGGCGCGGGTGGAAGTCCCAGCGCCGCCGTCGCCCATCAACCGCTCCGGGCTCGAGATCGATCTCGACAGCCAGTGGGAGACCTTCGTCTACCAACTGGGGGAGGAGAAGTGGTGCATCGGCTCACCACTGCGGGATCTGCAGATGCCCGCCGGCACCCGGATCTGCGCCCTGTTTCGCGGCCGCGAGCTGCTCCACCCCTCGGGCAGTACCTGTCTGCAGGCCGATGACATCCTCTGCGTGATCGGTCACGAACGCGACCTCCCTGCCCTCGGCCAACTGTTCAGTCAGGCGCCGGAGCAGGATCTCGGCCCCCGCTTCTTCGGCGACTTCCTGCTGGAAGCGGACGCACGGCTGGTGGATCTCGCCCCTCTCTACGGGCTGGATGTGAGCGAGGTGGCGGATCAGACACTGGGCGATTTTATTGCCAGCCAGTTGGGCGATAATCTGGTGGTCGGTGACAACATCGAATGGCAGGGCCTGATCTGGACCGTGGCCGAAATGGACGAGAGCGTGCCGAGCAAGATCGGGGTGCGTTTTCAGGAAGAGGACCCGGTCTGACCGACCGTCCCGTATCAAGTCCCCAGCAAGAAGGGAGAGAGTTATGCCATATCAAAGTTTGCTGTCCGGCCCCCTGCCCCCCGCTGCCAATCTGGGGGTCATTGAAGGCTTTTTTGGCAAGGGATGGAGCTGGCAGGCCCGCGCCCGCTACACCCAGTGGCTGCCGCGCCACGGTTACGGCTTCTATATCTACGCCCCGAAAGAGGATGGTTATCTGCGCAAGCACTGGGCCCTCCCCTGGCCAGAGCAGCAGCTGGCCGATCTCGCCGAGCTGGCGCGCCAGTGCCGCGCCAACGGGCTCGCCTTCGGGGTGGGCTTGAGCCCGATGGGGGCGCACCACGACTACGATCGCAAGCGCCCGGCGCTGCTTGAAAAAGTGCGCCTGATCGACGAGATGCTTCAGCCCGATATTCTGGCGGTGCTATTTGACGACATGAAGGGGGATACCCCGGACCTGGCCCGCCACCAGCTCACCATCGCCCACGATATCGCGGCCCACAGCAAGGCGAGCCGCCTCATCTTCTGCCCCAGCTACTACTCGACCGATCCGGTGCTGGAGAAGGTGTTCGGCGCCATGCCTCCCCGCTATCTGGAAGAGCTTGGCGAGCAGCTCGACCGCCGTTTCGAGATCTTCTGGACCGGCCCCAAGGTCTGCTCGACCGAGTATCCGGCGGTACACCTCAAGCAGGTGACCGAACTGCTCGGCCGCAAGCCCTTTTTGTGGGACAACTACCCGGTCAACGATGGCAGCAAGGCGAGCAGCTACCTCCATCTGCGCGCCTTCGAGAACCGCCCCGCCGAGCTGGCGGAGCTGGTCGCTGGCCATGCGGTCAACCCGATGAAGCAGGCGGCGCTGTCGGCCCTGCCGCTTGCCACCCTGCCGATGAGCTACCGGCTCGGCAAGCAGTACGATCCCGACAAGGCGTTGCACGCCGCCCTCAATGCCACCTGCGGCCCGCAGATCTCGGCGATGATCGAAGCTGACCTGCCGCTGTTTCAGGATCTGGGGCTGGCGCAGCTCACCCCCGAGCAGATTGCCGCCCTCAAGGCCCGCTACCTGCCGTTTCGGGATCAAGCCTGCGTCGACGAAATCGTGCGCTGGCTCGACGGGGAGTATGTGTTCGACCCCGACTGCCTGACCGATTAAACCGCCCCCGCAGGGGCAGAAAGGAGGTTGTATGGATGCACACCTGCTTTACCAGAACCTGGCGGTGATCGCCGCTTTCTTGCTGGTCTATAGCCTGCTCGCCGGGCGCTTTGAATCAAAACTGGTCAACGGCCCCCTGCTGTTTATGCTGGCGGGCTGGCTGCTCGGGCCGGGTGGTGTGGAGCTGATCGCCCTCTCCATCGACAGCGATGGCATCAAGCTGCTGGCCGAGCTCTCGCTGGTCATCGTGCTGTTCAACGATGCCGCCAATACCAACTGGCAGGTATTGCTGGCCAACCGGCAACTGCCGATCCGGCTGCTACTGATAGGCCTGCCCCTCACCCTGGTCTGTGGCGCCCTGTTTGGCCACTGGCTCTTCCCCGATTTGCCACTGCTGGAGATGGCCATTCTCTCCACCATACTTGCCCCCACCGATGCGGCGCTCGGCAAGGCGGTGGTCAGCAACCCGGCCGTACCGGCACCGGTGCGTGAAGGGCTCAATCAGGAGAGCGGCCTCAACGACGGTATCTGCGTGCCGGTACTGCTCCTGTTGTTGGCCCTTATCGCCCCCACCGAGCAACATGCGGGCACCGCGACGCTGGCCATCACCCTGATGCTGGAGGAGATCGGCATTGGCCTGCTGGTTGCCTTCGTGCTGACCAGCCTCACCATCCGGCTGCTGAAAATCTCCTATCTCAACGGTTGGCAACTGCCGCTGTGGCGCCAGCTCACCATGCCGGGGCTGGCCCTGCTCTGCTTTGCGCTGGCTCAGAGCCTGGGTGGCAGCGGCTTTATCGCCGCCTTTGTCGGCGGCCTCTTTATCGGGCGCAGACTCGGTGAACACAAGCACGCCTATATGGACAGCTGCGAAGGGTATGGCGACCTGCTTTCTGTGGTGATCTGGATGGTGTTTGGCGCCACCCTGCTCCCCATGCTGCCGGAGCTGATGCACTGGCAATACTGGCTCTATGCCATTGCCAGCCTCACCCTGCTGCGGATGGTGCCGGTCTGGTTGAGCCTTATCGGCACCGGCCTCAAGCCCGAGCTCAAGCTCTTTATCGGCTGGTTCGGGCCACGGGGCCTTGCCAGCATCGTCTTTGCTGTGATGGTGCTGCAAAACCAGCCGGCGCTGATCGGCCAACGCCCCATCATCGCCACCGTGCTCTGCACCATCATTCTGAGCGTGTTGCTCCACGGTCTGACCGCCAACCCCTGGGTCGAGCGCTTCAAAGCTCGCTGAGCCAGGCCGCGCCCATAAAAAATGCCACCGACCGGTGGCATTTTTCTTTGGTGGCGAGGGTAAATGACGGCACTCAACCAAGCGCCAGCCAGACTCCCACTCCCAACATCAGGGTACCGGCGATGCGGTTCATCAACGTGACGTTGCCGCTCCTGGCGAGGAAGTGGCGCAGGGTGCGACCACCGCTGGCGTAGAGCAGCAGGCAGGAGAACTCGATGACCAGGATCAGCGCCACCAGCGCGCTGATCTGCGGTGCCATCGGCTTGTCGGCAGAGATAAAGGGGGGCAGCAAGGAAATCATAAAGGCCCACCCCTTGGGGTTGGCGATGGCGGTGACAAAGCCCTGCACCGCCAGTCCCATGGCGCTGGTCTGCTGACCGGCCGAGAGATCCGCCGGAATGGCCATCTTCCCTTTGGCCTGCCACATCTGGATGCCAAGCCACACCAGATAAGCGCCCCCGACATATTTGAAGGCGGCGAAGATCCCCGGATAGTTGAGCATGATGGCGGCCACCCCGATCACCGACAGTACCGAGACCAACCCTACCCCGATCAGCTCCCCCCACATCATGTGCAGGGTACGGCGCACACCCAGGCTCATCCCCAGCGTCATCGACAGGGTCATGCACATGCCGGGGGTCACCGAGACAAAGAAAAAGGTCGGGATAAACAGAGCCAGAATGGCCGGATCGATCCAGCTGGACACAACACACCTCCATGGGACGAGAGCGGGGAATAACGGAAACCGGACAATATTGAATCAATACAGCCAGTTGTACCACATATTCAGGGGATTAAGCGTTCAATCATGCCTAAACGGCTCCTTGCGCACAAGGAAAAACCTTTTCTTCAGCACATTTCAGCAATAAAAGCCTGTGACAGCTCCTGACGCTAATGTGTAATATGTCGGCTCCTCCAATTTCGGATTAGCGCGAATTCAACTTCGAAGTGCGACACTCGCCTATGCCGCCTGACGGTACTCTTCGAATACCTTGACAGGCTGCCTGAATCCGAGACATTTCCGAGGTCGTAGGTTGAGCCACTGCTCCGCTCTCCTGACATCCTCGTCCGTGACCTCTCTCAGGTCTGTTCCCTTTGGGATAAACTGCCTCAACAGCCCATTGCTGTTCTCGTTCAGACCGCGCTCCCACGAAGAGTAAGGGTGCGCAAAGTAAGTCTCGGCACCCAGCGCTTCCTCTATCGCCTTGTGTTCGGCAAACTCGCCGCCGTTGTCAAAGGTGATGGTATGCACCTGCTCGATGTAGGGCGTTAACATCTCGATTATCGCATCCCGCACCACCCCAGCCTGTTTGCTCGCGACCCGCTTGACCAGATAGAGCCGGCTCTTGCGCTCCACCAGGGTGACCAGTGCACCTGTGCCTTGCTTGCCCAGCACCGTGTCCGCCTCCCAATCACCGAGCCGCTCCCGGCTATCGACGATAGCCGGCCGTTCATCAATAGAGCGGGCTTCCTTGATGGGAGAACGCAGGCTGCTCGCC
>NZ_JAPDBM010000100.1:0-8945 GCF_027705265.1 Aeromonas sp. QDB11
GGCCCGAGAAACCCGAGCCGGAGCAGAAAGAGGCTGCTTAAAACAGCTTTGCGCGACAACTATCTTGAAAAACGCCGTTCGTCAAGGTCTTTCTTTTGTGATAGTTCCTCAAATGCACCAAAGAACCATTTTTGCACGGTTTTAAATTTCAGATTCCTTTCATTTGCATAAAACTGACGCAAGTTAGTTTTTATAGAGTCTTCATTACAATTAACATACTTAGCAAATGCTTGATAACCTACCCTCTTAGACTCAAAAGCCTGAAGCAAGGGTTCAATTATACCTGACTTATGGGGTATCCAATCCTCAAGAGGAGACGTAGGCATCAGTTTTAAAAATAGAGACTTCTTATTCTCCATCGATACCTTGCTGTTAAAATCAGCGTCAAACGCGGCAAACACCTTAATAAACATGTAGATGTTTAGATAATGTAAAATTTTAGCCAGAGTCTCATTATCTTCAAGCTCTATACTTACATCACAATCATTGACAACCGACCCAACGCCCAGCTCAGTCAGACTTGACAATATCCAATCGTTATCAATTATTTTCTGAATTCGCTCTTGGCCATCAAGGCCATCCAAGCTATCTAATAACTCCAGTAATCTACCAAGCAGATGATTAGCTTGTATACATGTCTGCGGATAATACCCATTAATTTGTAACGCTTTAAATAAGGCTGGCCATTTAACCCGAGCAGAGAACTGAACCCTCAGAATAGGTTCGGATGACGGCTCCAGATATTCAGGCTCTACACCCAGAGAAAAAAGGCTTTCTTTTAATCTATGGAAAAACTTTTCAGCCTGAGGAGTTACCTTTAATGGTTCATTTAATGAAAAAAACTTCTTGAGTGTTTTTGCACATGGCGCATGCAACTTTCCTTCACTCAGTAATGGAGAGCTAAATATCCCATGGAAAAAATCCCCTGCCGAAGGATAGCCAAGCCACTCAATATATTGCTCTGGATCATAAAGAAACATTTAATACCCCCACCGGTTAAACGCCAGCGGCATTTTGTTCAGCTTCTCTCGATGCTCTCTCCAATTTGGTAAGTGAAAATCCATCAGGGAGATAAATCGCTGGTTATGTTTGCGTTCTAACAAATGCACCATCTCATGGACAACAATAAATTCCAGGCATTCAGGGGGCTTCTTGACAAGTTCGAGGTTAATCCAGATGCGAGCAGTATCAGTTTTGCAGCTACCCCACATGGTCTTCATGCGTTTGATACCGACAAAAGAAGGTGCAACCTTGAGCATCTCCTGCCACTTGGTAATAAGTACCGGAAGACGCTGGCGTAGAAGTTGACGATACCACTCTAGCAACAATGCCTCGCGACGAGCTGCATCATAATGAGCGGGCACCCGCATGCGGATCCAGCCGCCCTGTAACTTGACGCTATGGTCACCATCGGTCTGGATCACATCCAGTCGATAGCCTCGTCCCCAAAGATAATGGGTCTCTCCACTACACATCTTGCGCTCGCTCTGACGCGGCTGGGCAACAAACGCCGCCTGCTGCTGTCGGATCCAGGCCAGTCTTCGCACCACTGCAACACGAATGGCGGTATCAGACAAAGCAGTGGGCGCAGAAACCCGCACCCGTCCATCAGGAGGCAATACATTGATGTGCAGGTTTTTGATGCCCTTGCGCTGCAACTCGACAGTCAGCTCACCAAAGGTAACCAACGCCATCAATGGTACTCCGGCTGGGCTTTTACCAGGGTCATCACATCCGCGACGGTCACATCGTACTCTTTGATCTCTTCGGCAATAGCAAAGGCAACCTCCCGCTCTTTGAAGCGATCACCGAGCCAGTCCGCCTTTTTAGTGTATCTGACGGCAGTATCGATCCTGGTCACCAGCACTTCATCGCGGCCCAAATTGTCATAGAGCGCGCGCTTGGCTGAGGTATCGACACTTCCAGGATAGGTCTCTGCCCCCCCACTGGCTGGACGTTTCACCTTCATAGCCAGCTCTCGCACTTTCTCCAGATACTCCTGGTAAGAGATAGCCTGAGAGCGACGCAGCTCAATCAGCTCATCGAGCAGCACCGACATCTTTTCGTAGTACTTGGGGTTAACCGGATTCTCGTCGACGATGGTTCGTCGCACGTTGTTTTCAATCGCCTCAGCCATGGCCTCGGGGTCTTTACGCAGCCCCTCAGGCGCCCCCTCAAGCGCTTCGCCCCCCCGCTCGATGATCAGCTCCAGCAATCCCAGCTCTTCAAAGTCCATCAGGGTTTCACTGGGGTCAGCATCAATATAGAGATCCAGCATCTGGCGCATCGCCGGCTCGAACTGCTTCATATCGACGTGATCACTACTGGCTACTTTGATCAGGTCGCGCACCTTGCTGTAGTGCTCCACCTCACGACGGATTGCAGCAGCCTGGCTCGCGCTATAACCGGCCTCTTCCATCTCCCCCGCCAGAGCGGTGAACGCACGGATAAGCTTGGCGACATATTGATAAAGGGTTAGACGCAGCGCCTCCTTGTCGAGCAGCTCATCTTCGTCTGCTCCCGGAGCACAGCAGAAGTAGTGCTGATAATCCAACTCTTCGCGGGGGGCCTTGACCGGTTCGCAGAGCGTTCGCACTGCCTCCAGAGCGTCGTCAAGATCCTGCCGTCCTTGCGCCAAGCGATCTTTGAGTAACCCAGCGACATCCTCCTTGTCATAGCATTCAAACGCCTCGGCCGTATAATCCTTGACGGTCTTCTCAAGAGAGCGAAACAGGTCCTTATAATCGACGATATAGCCATACTCCTTATCGGCACCATCGAGCCGGTTAACCCGACAGATAGCTTGAAAAAGGTTGTGATCGGCCATCTTTTTATCGATGTAAAGGTAGGTCGCTGACGGAGCATCGAAACCGGTCAACAGCTTGTCCACGACAATCAGCAGCCGCATCCGACCAGGCTCCTTGATAAAGCGCTGTTTGACCGTTTTCTCAAACTCCTCCACCCGCTTGCCAGCCTCATCCTCGCTCTGGCCGAAAAAGTTCGCCAGCATCTTGCGATAGATATGGTATTTGGCCAGCTTTTCGGTCAACCCCGCACCGGTCGTCTGTCCTTTGATGTTACTGGCATTAGGCTGATAGCTGGTGATGATGGCACACTTGTCAGCAAATCCTGCCTGACTGAACAGCTCATAGCTTTTGCAAGCCTGATAGACACTGGAGCACACCAGCATGGCATTGCCACGGCCATCCGCCAGGCGCTGTTTACGGTCAAAATCGAGCAGGATATCGGCCACGATCTGCTCGAGTCGTGAGCGGCTCGAGAGCAGCTTCTGCATCGAGGCCCACTTCTCTTTTAACTGCTGGCGACCAAGTCGGGAGAGCGCCTTGGTCTTCACCTCGAACCATTCATCCACCTTGGCCTGGGACTTGACCCGTTGGTCAATGTCGCGGGCCTCATAACGCAAGTCCAGCACCACCCCATCACTCACCGCTTCGTCAAACTTGTAGGTGTGAATGAAGGGTCCAAACACCTCTACCGACTTCTTCTTATCCTTCTTCATCAGGGGTGTGCCGGTGAAGCCAATAAAAAGTGCCTCGGGCAATATGCTCTTCATGGCCCCATGCAACTTGCCCGACTGGGTACGGTGGCACTCATCCACAAACACAAAGAGTTTGCCCTTGGCCGCAAAATCAGCCGGCAGGCTGGCTTTGAGCTCGGCGATAAATTCATCGTCATCTCTCTCAGCCGTCTCATCTGCTTCTTCCGTGTGTCGGCCAAATTTGTGCACCAAAGAGCAAAGCAGCCAAGGGTGTGCCTCGTTCAGACGGCGTACCAGATCGGCCCCACTCTTGGTACGCAGGATCTCCTCTTCGACCCCGGCAAATACCTTCTCTATCTGCTCATCGAGTTCGGTACGGTCAGTGATGATCAAGACCCGACTGTCAGCGACATTCTCTCGGATCCACTTGGCCAGCCACACCATGGTCAGGCTTTTACCGCTGCCCTGGGTATGCCAGATGATCCCGCCCTCATGACGTTCAATAAACCGCTTGGCTGCCGAGATCCCGAAATACTGGTTATGGCGACAGGTTTTCTTAACCCCACTATCGAAGACAATAAAGTTGTGAATTAACTCAAGAAAGCGCCCCTTCTCGCAAAGCTGGGCCAAGTGGCGATCCAACGGATTTTCATCCTGCGAAGAGCCGGCCTCTTTCCACCCCAGATAATATTTCTCAGGGGTTTCGATGGTACCGTACCGCAGGCCCTGGCTGTCGTTGCCTACCATGAGCAACTGTTGAGTGGTGAAAAAATTGCGAATGAAATCCTGTTGCTGGTTGTCGAGGTTTTGCCGGATCCCTTCACCGATAGAGACGGTGGATCGCTTGAGCTCGATCACCCCTAGCGCAATACCGTTAACGTAGAGCACCAGATCCGGCCGCTTGGTATTCTCCCCCGCGACCGTCACCTCCTCGGCGATGGCAAAGTCGTTAGCCTCAGGATTGGCCCAATCTACCAGCCAGACGGTCTGATGCTGCTCACCCGCCCCGCTCTTCTCCTTAACGCCATAGCGCAACAGGCGGTAGACCTCTTTATTGGCATCATAGAGCTGACGCCCCTCCCCCAGGCTGGCCGCCCGCTCCAGCTGGCGCAGGACTCGGGGAATAAGCGCAGCATCCGTACCACGACCCATCAACCAGTCAGTCAGCAGAGCAGGTTCGACATTGCGATTGTTGGGGCGGGTATGCCAGTTACCGAGGTAGTGCCACCCTAATCGTTGCTGAAAAAAGGTGAGAACGCGTTGCTGGATGGCCAGCTCTTTTTGACCAACTTTTCCCATAGGAGAAATTCCATGTGGACAACAAGATGGCTGAGGCTGCATAGCCAAACAACCAACCTGAAAGAGATGATATCCAAATCAAGAGGGCTGCAAAGGCGGCCCTAGTCTTGATTCAATAATTAAGACAATGAGTAACATTACGACGGAGTCAGACAAGACTACCATATTTCAAGAACATGGCGGTTGTCACTCATCAATGAAAATCAGAAAACCCCTGCTGTAAGCGCGTGAGTGCAATCTGCAAACTCTTGTCATCAAACAAGCCAGCTTTGCGCCGTGCCCATTTTTCCCCTTTCGGCCAACGCAGGAGCCCAGCCCGCAGCGCCTCGACGGTGGGTTCGCATCCCTCTTGGTTTATCAGCCAGTCAACGGTTGCTAGCAGCTCCATTCCATAGGGCGATTCAAATCCGTCGATAAGCGCAGCAGCTTGCTCCAGCGCGGGTAAGTAAGCTCGCGCCTCGGTATGCAAATAGGCGGCAAGTTGTTGCTTCTTGTCATCATTGAACCAGATGACATCGAAGGGTTTGCTGTCCGGGATCCGCTTATCTGATTTGAGATAACTGCCGTCCATTGCATTCAGCAAGTGGGCCAGATTATTGGCATAAGGCCCGTAATGGTGTGCAGTGAAGTGCAACTGCAGCGGATCTTGTGGCACCGTTTGACGAATAAAGCGCGCCAGAAACCATGCCAGTTTTTGAATTTCCAGCAGGCTGCACTCCATGCCAAGAAACCAGTAGCGACGGACCAGCTCGGCAATCAAGGCACGGGCCGGTGTGAGATGTTCGACGCCAGTACGTTTGGCAACATTCTGGTACTGGTTGCTGGGTTCAAACAGCAGGATCTCAATATCCAAATCACCGAGAGCCCCTTCAATGGCCTGTTTTACTTCAGGCCATGGTAGGCCACCATTCCCTGCCCCAAGCGGAGGGATGGCGATAGATTTGACGTGATTTTGCACCAGCCAATGTCGCAGATCTTGCAAGCCTTCCTGAATCCATACCATCAGGGATGGAGATCGCCAATGTTGCTTGGTGGGAAAGTTGATGATCCAGCGGGGGCCGAGTAGCTCACCAGTTTCGGTGATAAACATCTTGCCGGTGGCCACTTGCCCTGACTTACAGGCAGCCGCATAGCGAGCCATGTTGTCAGGGAAGCGCTCTTTAAACATCAGCGCAATACCCTTACCCATGACACCAACGGTGTTCACTGTATTCACCAATGCCTCAACAGGCGCATCCAGCAGGTTGCCAGTGGTGTATCGAATCATCAGAAATACCATCCAGAACGAACATGAACCGGTCGGGCGACACCCAATTGGGCCATCGTTTGCTCAACCTGAGCCTTTGTCTCTTCGTTGTAACACACCACGCCGACTAATGCCTCAACGGGACAGTGTTGATGCACCAACGCCTCTGCTTGGTAGCGTTCGAACTTGGCGGGGTCATCTGGGTTTCGTTTGAAGTCACGCCGTTGCAAAATGGGCCAGTCGATGCGGTTCAGTTCCCCCAGATCATCGTAGAAATTGGCCCATTGATAATAGGCGTGGCTGTCGGTAAACAGGAATGCCAACTCCAGCTCGGCAATTCGATGCAAACTGGATACCAGGATCAGGATCTCGTCATTACTGCGCTGCGGCACGCCCCTCCCTGAGTGGATATTGCTGAGCATGGGAGAAAAGGGAGTGAAATAGAATGGCACGTAGTCGTTCAATACCCCGAAAGGCGCCAGCGGCACCGGATGATGGGCGCGCTTGCTGATCAACTCGGCCAAACCAATATGTACCCAAGAATCACTCTGCTCGGTTGCGTTGCCCGCCCACAGACCATGAGTCAAAATCCATGGCAGATTATCGCGATGCACGATACGAAAGATCAGCGCCTTCTCTGGATTGATACTGCGACTGTAGTCATATGGCATTGGTCTGGTTCTCCCGTATTATGTCTGGTCGCATGGCAAAGCATGTAATAGAACATCTAACATCTCGTCTTCATGGCGTTTCATTGCCTCAATGTGCCAGTCATCTGACTCCATCATCAAATATTGTTTAATGCTGTCGATGACCCCACCTGCGTAGTGTTCTTGTTTGGCTTTGGGCAAATAGTCACTTAGACGTGAATTTTTTTCATGGCTAATCAGACAGAGATTGCCAAATGCATTCAGGTGCTCACTTGGCCATAGCTTCCCTCCTCTAGGATGCTGTGGGTAGTAGTGTTCCACCGAACTGCGAGAGGTGAATTGAAAGTTGGCAATAGTGCTGTCTTTGTTAGCCGCTCTACGATTCCTTTGCCATAAGAGATAATCGAGAAAGTTAAAGATCAGATTGTTCTCTATCTGTCCGTAACAGAGACGCTGCCTCACAATATTTCTGTCGATCTGCTCTTGTACTGTTTGAGGCAGATCTTCCTGCCGATAGATCATATCGAAATAGTCGGCCCCGGTGTCAGCCAGGAAACGGTCAAAAACAAACCTCTTGGCAACCGACTCCAGATAGACCAGATAGTCAGCGGCTTGTATCGGTTGCTGCGCGTCATTGAAGAGCCAGTGAAGTGCCGCATTGAGCCAATGCTTATAGACCATAGTCGGAGCGGAGACATGAAAAGCTGCCAGCAACATCGCAAGTTGCTGATTGATGTCATTCTCACCCTTTTCATTACTAAATGATTTCGGATAGTCGGTGCTTCCGCCACTGTCTTTCTTGTAGCTTTTCAGACTCCAGCCTGTCTTATTTGCAGCGTATTCACGCTTGATAACATACGAGTCAAACAGATGCTTGCAGCGCAGTAAGGCAAAGGTGAATGCCTTGGTGCCTTCAATAGCTTGCGCCTTTCCGATCACCCCCTGCGTTGGGTTGCCACGGAGCAGATAGTCGTCAAAGGTATCCAGCAGCCGTTTATCATCGAGGGGAATATCCTGTTTGAGCAGGACACGCAGCACATGCAGCAGGAAATTCGGGAAGTTGATCACTGAGTGGAAGCGTTTCGCGCCATCATCATCAAGTTGCTCAGTGTGTTTGCCCACCGGTTGTTGGATCAGCGCTTCAAGACTCAATGAAATTGGTCTATCCATCACGGCAGCTTGCCCATCCCCAAGCAGCTCACTCAAAGCGTCAAAGCTATCGACACGCAGTTGATGCCACTCTTGACCAAACAATTTCGACCGCTCGGAGGTGGTAAAACCAGCTTGCACATACTTGTCGATATTGGCGCACGCGTCCCACACCTTATGCAGAGCATACTCGCTACAGGCTTTTTCAACTGGGTCAGGGATTTGACTCATTACTGCCAGCAGACGGGCTTTAAGCACTTCATGTTTTACGAGCTGCTCACCGCGACTGTTCATCACCTCGAAATAGTGGTTGAGGTCTGTCTTTGGCGGCACACCGACTCGCAGGATCTCGACACGGTTTAGTAGATAATCCGAAAACTCGATGGGGCTGATATTACGTGCCTTTAACTTGTTTCTCAGCACGTTGTGAATTATCCGGTAACCACGCAGGATTGCGTCATTAATCTCGGTCATACCCGTTAACTGAGGCGGGTTACCTTCCAGTTGGCCATTGAACAGTGCAGAAAGGGTTTGGCGAGAATGCTCACGGCATTCGAAGTCGATATTGGGTTGACGATACCAGTCGAGTTCAACACCGAGCGATCGCCCCTGATTGCGTAAATAGGTTACCAACAACGACAGCGTTGTCAGTCGTTGCTGGCCATCGATCACTTCATATATCGCTCGATCGGCCTCACGCTCCCGTGCGGATACCACCAAGCTGCCGATATAGTAGCGCTTCCTCTTGGGCTGATAGTCGAGCACATCCTCAATCAGCTGGATTATCTCGGCTTCTTCCCATGCGTAGTTGCGCTGATACATAGGGATCAGATAGCTCACCTGCTCCTCTGGCGGGGTGTTACCCAGCAGCTTGCCCACTGAGAGAAGGGTGATCATCTCATCGCTCATCGAGATACCCCATTTTGTCAAATAGTGCTTTCAATTCATCAATCTTGGTGCCATTAACCTTGGTCACGGTCGGCACCTCATATTGCAAGAACAGCTGGGGATTAGTCGCCTCACGTACAGGGCGAGATCGTGAACATTTTGTTAAAAATTAAAAATAGTTTTTTGCCTACAAAACAAATACTTATAGGCCTGT
>NZ_JAPDBM010000101.1:0-8685 GCF_027705265.1 Aeromonas sp. QDB11
GGGGGGGTAAGCCCAAACCGCCGAAAATTCCGTCAACCCAATTCCAGCCCCGCCACGATCGCATCCAGATCGATAATCTGACCATCGCCGTGAAAGGTATAGTGCCCGTTCAGGTGAATATGGCGCCACGCTGCCGGCGAAATCTTCTTGAGCAGGGCGAGGGCTTTCTCGTTTCCGCTGGTTTCACACTTGGTCAACAGCCGCGAAAGGATCGCCGAGTTGTAGTAGATGATGGCGTTGGCGATCAGCCGCGCGCACTGGTTGCTGATTTCGACTTCGATGTCGGTCTGGCCGGTCAATTCCTTCTTGCCGCCGACCTGAGCGATGGCTGAACGCAGCTGGTGGTAGGACTCGATGCGATTCTGCGAGCGGTGGACGTTGCGCTCCAACTGAGGATCACGCAAATAGCGCAACGTGTAGATGCTGCGAATCAGCTTGTCGAACTCGAATATGGCTTGCCGCGTTGGGTTCGATGCGGAGTAGGTGCACAGCTTGCGGATCAGTGTGCCCTGCGTCATCTCTTTGAGGCCTAGCGTGGCCACGATCTGATCAATGTTGCTTTTCTCATCAATGACGGCGGGCAGGTTGATCTGGCCGACCGGGCGAATCAGGCATTTTTCGTACAGCGCCGGATCATCGGCGCAGTAGAGTTCTTTCAGTTGCTCTTCCAGATCGGTGAAACGCGGCTCGAAGCGTAGACCAAACCAATACAGGATGGCGAAGTTCGCCTTGTTGACGCTGTGCATGTCACCGGTAATCGTGGTTGGCACGATATCGGACGTGTTGCGGTACCAAATGTCGAACACGTGATGCGCCTCGAACTCATGCGCGCCGATGATCCAACTTTGCAGCGGCACATGGTTACACAGCAGGGTGTAGGCGACGACCCCTTTACCACGACCGAAATACTTACGCGAATGCCGCGCCTTGACGGTCGGTCGCTCCACGCCGAACTTCTGACCATCGACGCTGCCGTAGAGTGCTCCACCAAGGTCGAAGGAATAGTGCGGGAAGATGGGCAAGTCGGCAATGCCATTGCTGATCCGGTCGTTGGCCGCCTGCAGCGATGCCTGGCGCAGATACTGTTGGTAGGTCGTCTCCAGCACGTGGTAGGGAATATCACTGGTGCGCGACATGACGAGGTTGCCGTGGTTCATCGCCTGGGCGATGATACCGGCCATCAGACTGTCCGAATCGGCGACCTGCTTGACGTAGCGCGGTTGCAGCGGTGTCAGCGCCGACAGGAACTGGCATTGCCCGTTCACAAAGCGGAACACGTCACCGACATCGCAGAACGACAATTGATCATAGAAGCGGTTCTGTTTGGCGGTATCGTTGTCGGCCTTGGGTCGGCGCCAGGTCAGCGTCTTGCGCTCGCTATCGTAGTCGAGATGCTTCAACTTCCCTTGGCGCAACTCACGGTTGAACGCCAGCCACTGTTCGTGGAGTTCGGCCTTCAGCGCGTCAAGTTGCGCTCCGATGGGCTGGCGCAGCCAGGGAATGTCCATCTGGCCGAGCACGCTGGCCTTCTCCTCAAGGGAGACCAGCTCGTCAGTAAAGCAGCGGTGCTGCAGACTGTCGTCCAGATAGATCTCTCCAGCCTTGAAGCGTTTTCTGAGTTGGCGGTAAAGCCAGAACTCATAGCGGTCGGCATGTAAGCCCAAGGGCTTCCCGTCCGCGTCGAATATCAATAGATAGGGACGCAGACGCTTGGGCAGGGTGGCCTCGGGGCATTCGGCCAGAGGACGGTGTGACAGTCGCTGCTGTTTCGCGAATACACCCTTCACCCAGGCGAGCGCCCCAAGCCACGGGTTATCCGGCACGACCCCGGAGAATTCAAGCGCCCCGTAGAGTGGCCGCACGTGGCGCCGGATGCGTTCGGCCAAACCGTCAACGGTCTGCCAGCGCAGGGCCAGCTTGCTCGCGGGCTTCACGCTGAGGCGTTGGCCGGTCATTTGCAGCGCCTCCTTCGGCATGATCTTGAACGCACGCTGGCGCACGTCGCCGAAAGGCGTGACATCGGCCACCGTGTCGTCGACGTAGAGCAACAGCAAACGTCCGACTCGCGGCGTTTCCTGTTGCCGACGGATCTGTTCCGTGACGAAGAGCTTATTCGACCGCGCCTTGCTCTCGTCTTCGAGCTGCTTCATGTGGTAGCCCAAGGCATCTACGAGATTATCGGTAAACTGTCGATAACGCTGCCAGGCGTAGCACAGCAGATACAAGTTGGTCTGCTCGGGTTTGAGGCGGCGAAGGTCGTAGACAGTGTAAAAATTGGCCAGGCTCGCGTAATAGTGCAGATTCTGCTGCGAGATCGCCAACCTGGCCAACAGCGTCTTGGCAATTCGGTATAACGGTTCCAGCTTGGCACGCTTCTCCCGCTCCTGCGCCATTTGTCGCCAGCCGAAGCTTTTGGCATCCTGCTTGAGAGCCGCCAGCTCCGACAGGGTGTCGTCGCGCACCAGAAGTTGAGCCAGCGCGGCCTTGGCCTCGCCGTCCAGTACCTCATCGAGTAGCACACCCAAGCGTCGGCGTTCGGCGGACAATGCTTCGCTGATCAGTTCCTGCAACGTGGTGAGGCCGGGCCGGACGATCTTGTGCTCGTTGAGATAGACGATCAACTCGGCCACGATGAAGCCGGGCGTGATGTCACGCCGAACGATCTGATTGGCTTGTTGCACGAGTTGTGGCAGGGAGTCCGTCGACCATAGCCGGTAGCCGAATAGCTTCGCAATCAGAGTTCGTTGCGCGTAGCGCTCGTGCTTGGTGATCGTGTGCGGCTCGAACGCCTGATCGTTGAAATAGCGAGTCAGGACGAAGGCGCAATCGTCCGGCGCGTCGTCCCAAGTAAAGCGGAAGAAGGCATGCTTGGCTTTGAAGTAGCCGATCTGCAAAGCGCAGTAAGCTTGGGCATGCAAACCAGGACGACTGCAGGCGAGCGCCAGTTCCGCCTCGGTCAGTGATAGATACTCCTGTTGCTGTCCATCATCGAAGTCAGGCATGCCGTACAGGGCGAATTGCTCGGCCTCCGAAAGAACGGTTAGCCGCTCGCTTTTACGCCTCATCGTTGCGGCATCTTCTCAGCACTTGGCCAGCCAACTCGGGCAAGGGTTTCGATCAGCGTGGTGCGCTTGACGCCAAAGTTGCGGCACACAGCCGCCTTGGACATGCCGCCATTCAGCGCGGCGACGATGGTGTCCAGTTTCTCGCCGATGATCGCCGGTGGCCGGCCACCGAGTCGGCCCCGTCGCTTGGCGGCCGCCAGTCCGGCTATTACCCTTTCTCGGGTCAGGGCGCGTTCGTACTGCGCAAGCGCACCGAACACCTGAAACAATAGCTCGCCCGATGGCGTGGTGGTATCCATGCCTTCGGTGAGCGAACGAAAAGCGACCTGCCGCTCCCGCAACGTGTCAACGATGGTGAGCAGATGCGACAGCGAGCGGCCAAGCCTGTCCAGCTTCCAGACGACAAGAACATCGTCAGGTTGAACAAACGCCAGCGCCTTGGCCAACCCCGGACGATCATCCTTGGCGCCGGACGCGCGATCCTCGAATAGGTGGCGCGCATCAACGCCTGCCGCCAACAGGGCATCGCGTTGTAGATCCGTGGTTTGTCGATCAGAGTCGGAAGAGACGCGCATGTAGCCGACAAGCATGTGTGGAAAACCCATAGCCTATGATTTCCGTATGCTATACCATAGCGGCATTGTTTTCCGCATATTTTTTGGCGGGGTTAATACGCGATTTTGGTAGCCGAACGGTGCCTGTCGCAAAACAGTTGTTTTCCGACAGGCTTTGGACTCATCAACATGAAAAATCGCAGCATTACGGTGCACGGCGCCGAAGTGACCATCACGACTCGTCACGAACAGGATTACATTTCACTGACTGACATGGTGAAACGATTCGGGGATGAAAGCGTTCTCTACAGTTGGTTGCGGAACCGCAACACCATAGAGTTCCTCGGTATATGGGAGCAAATTTACAACCCAGCCTTTAAACCTCTCGAATTCGAGAGGTTTAAGAGTCAGGCCGGTCTGAACAGTTTCTCACTGTCGCCGAAAAAATGGATTGATACCACAGACGCCATCGGTCTCTATGCCAAAGCTGGACGTGGCGGCGGCACCTATGCCCACAAGGATATCGCTTTCGAATTCGGTTCTTGGCTCAGCCCCGAGTTCAAGCTGTACCTGATCAAGGAATTTCAGCGCCTCAAGGATGAAGAAGCGCGAGCCATTTCGCTGGAATGGAATTTCCAGCGCACGCTGTCCAAGGTCAACTACCGTATTCACACGGACGCCATCAAGGAACGCCTGATTCCGCCGCAACTAACCAAAACGCAAACCGCCACCGTCTATGCCAGCGAAGCCGATCTACTCAACGTCGCACTGTTTGGGATGACGGCCACTCAATGGCGGCAAGCCAATCCCGACCAAACCGGCAACATGCGTGATATCGCGACCCTGGAGCAATTGGTCGTGCTATCCAATATGGAGAGCATCAACGCGGTCCTGATCCATCAAGGGCTTTCAGCGCCGGAGCGATTGACGCAATTAAACGCCATCGCGATCACGCAGATGCGCTCCTTGGTTGGCATCGGCGTCATCAAGCAACTGGGTAAGCTGCCAGAGCGGTGATCCGTATTGAGTTGAACGGCTCCTTTGCATCATAGGGCTGCCGTTCAGGTTTAAAATCCCAATGAGTGCAGCCGGCCATAACCGGCCGGTGAAAAATTTCCTCTAAAGCCGCCGTTGCCTTGGATTACTTACCTGTATGCAGTCGTTGAACCTGTGTTGCCCAATCTTTCCACTGGAGGGCATCAAAGAAGCGATAAGCGTCAGATCCGGAACTTATGCACCGACTCGCTCATTGAAACGGACAGCTTTTCGAGGTGTTCGGCCGACTTGGCGACCGAACGGACCACGGCGCTGGTTTCCTCGGTCATCTGGGCAATGCCTTCGACATTGCGGGCGATGTCGTGATTGGCCGTGTTCTGCTCGCGCAGCGACGCGGATATCTCCTCGGCCGCGCTCATCATCTGGCCCACGCCGTCCTGAATCTTGCCCATCGTTTCGCCGGCGCGCCGGATCATCACCACTCCGGCTCGTGTACGGTCACTGCCGCCGGCCATTTCGTTGACCACCCTGACGGTGCCCTCACGCACGGAATCGACCGTTGCCTTGATTTCGCTGGTCGCCTTGGTCGTGCGTTCGGCGAGTTTGCGCACTTCGTCAGCGACGACCGCGAAGCCGCGCCCCTGCTCGCCCGCTCGCGCCGCCTCAATGGCCGCGTTCAAGGCGAGAAGATTGGTCTGGTCGGCAATTTCACGGATCACATCGACGATTTTTGAAATCTGCTCCGAGCGATCGCCGAGCACCTTCACCGACTCGGCCGTGCTCATCACCGCTGCAGAAATTCCGTCCATTTCGGCAATCGCCTCATCCACCGCGGCTTCGCCGACATCGGAAAGGCTCCGCGCATCGACCGCGCTCTGATGTGCCCCGCTGGCGCTTTCGGTGATATGGGTTATTGACACCGCCATTTCCTCGATCGACGCGGCCATCGACGCGGATTTGTCGCTTTGGGTATGGGCCGCCGTCGCGACCTGATTGGCGGCGAGCGAGATCTCGTGCGCCGAAGCGGTCAGCGTGTCGGCTGACTCGCCGATGCCGCGTATGATCGTGCGCAGACTCTCCTGCATGGCCCGGATCGCCGCCAGCAGGCTGTGCTGATCACCGGGGCGGATTCTGATTTCGTGGGTGAGGTCGCCACCGGCGATGCGTTGCGTAATCCTTGCAGCCTCCACGGGTTCGCCGCCGAGTGTCCGGATCAGCGACCGGTAGAGCATGAAACCCGATAGCAGCATCAGCACACCGATGGCGACGCCGAGCCCGGTACTTGTGCCCTGCGCCCGCTGGATTCCGGTTTCCGTAATGCTTGCGGATTCCGCCATGTGCTCGCGAACGGTTTTCTCCAGACTCTCAAGCTGGCCGGTCAGCCGTTCCGCCAGAGCGTCGAAACCATCATTGGGGCGCTTCATCAGCGCGTTGCCTGCTTCCTGACCACCGCTGTTGTAGGCCTTGGCCATTTCGATGCCGAACGTATGGAACTTGCCTAAGCTGTCTTTCGCCTTGGCCGCCTGGTCGGCAAGCTTTGGTTGGAGCCGGGCGATGTTATCCAGATCCTTGATCGCTTCATCGTAGGCTGTCTTGGCTTCCTTGAAGCCGTCGGACTCACCGGTCGCCGAGACATCGGTAAGGAACTGCTGGACCTGAACCACGTTGAAACGCGTTTCCAGCATTGACACCAAAGCCGGCAGTGCGACGGTGTTCTCGTCACGTGAAGTTTCCAGTGCATTTCGGAAGCCTGACCAGAGCGTAAAGATGAGTACGCTCAACAAGACAAGTGTCGCCAGGGTGAAAAGTGAAATCAGACGTCGAATAGTCATGGTGGCTTTGCAAAAGTGTTTCAAGGAAATTGAGTTGGGATAGTACGGCAATGGCGTTTGCTACGTAAGTGGAATCCAGTAATGTCCAGTAATTACTAGACTAAACGCATAGATGCCATTATATGGCAAAACGTTATACGGATTGACTCGCCCTCCCTTCCTCAGAAACAACTGACAGGTTTCTGGTATCGCCAGGGAAATGTTGCCCAGTTGTTTCTTGGGGTCAACAGTCTGAGCTGCACTACCGCATGTTCATTCATGAATCCGGAGTTGGCCTCGTGAGCGGCCGCTTTCGATCCGCTTTCCCGAGCGGCGAATGGCTGCTCCCATTTCTCTGGGATGTCGCCTTTGGGTCGAGGCCGTGTGGAAACGCAATTGAGTTACCGTTCGCCGCGCGCTTGAGCGCGTGTTTTACCCGTTGTTGATCAAATCGAGGCCGACAGCTTTCTGAGATCGAAACTGAGGGTCCTAATCGCCTTAGAGTACGGTCAAATCGAGCCGTAAAAAAGGCCACCTGACCTTAAACGGCAAGTAACCGTATCGATCTCATGAGTTTCTCAACACCGAGAATGTTGATGACTCGCCGAAGGTTGTAGGCCAGCACGTGCAAGCTCACTTCCGTGCTCACATGTTTGAGGGTTTTCATCAAGAAATGCGCCGACCCCATCCAGAACTTCAGTGTTCCGAAGACATGCTCGACGGTACACCGTCGTTGTTTCATCTTCCCTGGGTTCCGGTCCAGGCGATCCTGCATGGCGTCAAGGACGCCTTCATGTTCCCATCGCTTTACCCGCCGTTCCTTGCCGGTAGTGCACTGTGCTTTCAGCGCACACTGCTGGCAGGTTAAGTACGAAGCGTAGTAATCATCAATTCTCATCCCATCCTTCAGCGAGGAGTGACGATAGATCAGCTGCTTCCCTGCAGGACAAAGATATTCGTTGTCCTGCGCGACATAGACGAAATCACGTTTGTCGTATAACCCTTTGGCTTTGTTGTTGCTGGTCATGGTCTTTGGCACCGAGGGCGTGATTCCCGCCTCGACACACTTCAATATTTCCGGTCCCTTGTAATAACCCCGGTCGGCGATGGCTTCGATGTTCTCAACCGCGAGCGCTTCGCGTGATTGCAAGGCCATCTTGGCGAGTTGCGTTCGGTCATACCCTAGATTCGTGACTTCATGGGCGACGATCAAGTGATGCTGGATCTCGACAGAGGTTTGGACGTTGTAGCCGACCATGCCAGTACCGCGGCCACTGGTGGCCATCGAGCGAGCATCCGGGTCGGTTTGTGACAGTTGCTGATCCGGTTGCTGTTTCAATTGTTGCTCAATGTCCCGCAGGTAGTGCATCTGTTTCCTGAGCTTGTCCAGCTTCTCTTGCAAGTGCGCGGTTCTCGCTTCAAGATCAGCCGGTTGCGTCCGGTCGGCCGTGTCCAGGGCATTCAGATAGCGCTCGATGCTTTCATCAATCTGCTTCATCCGCTGTTCGAGTTTGTGCGGCGTGAAGTTCTTGTCCCGGTTATTGACGGCTTTGAATTTGCTGCCATCGATGGCCACGACCGCTTGGCTGAACAGGTTGAGTTGGCGACAGAGGGCCACAAACCGCTTGCACACGTTACGGATGCCTTTGCCGTTGTCGTGACGGAAGTCGGCAATGGTCTTGAAGTCCGGAGACAGATGTCCCGTGAGCCACATCAATTCAACATTGCGCTGCGTTTCGCGCTCCAGGCGCCGGCTCGATTGAATTCGGTTCAGGTAACCATAGATGTAGATCTTCAGCAACAGCGCGGGATGGTAACCCGGCCGTCCCGTCGCCGCAGCGACCGTACCGTCAAATCCCAGTTCGACCAGATCAAGTTCGTCGACAAACAAATCAATGACGCGCACGGGATTGTCAGTGTCGATATAGTCGTCCAGGCAGGCTGGCATCAAGGTGATCTGGTTTCGACTTTCGCCTTCAATGAATCGCTTCATCCCCAGCCTCCGCATCTATGTCTTATGCATAGACCACAGAGCGCAATCAGAGTTCACTCGTTTTCACACGGCCTCGGTCGGGTCCTGTCCGTTGGCCACGAAAACCGAATGGCAGCAATCCGGCCTTAAGCAGGCATAAACTGACGGTGTTACATTCTGCTGACTTTGGTCAAGAGCACCGACCCTGATATCCACGTCGGCGGGGGCACTCTCTGAGCCCTAGATTTGGCGTGGCGGAATTTTCGGCGGTTTGGGCTTACACCCCC
>NZ_JAPDBM010000102.1:0-8515 GCF_027705265.1 Aeromonas sp. QDB11
TCCTGCATGGAGACGCGATTAGATCACAGACGATCTGCCTGTTCAAATTTCATTAACAAAGTGCGATCCCGCCCTGGCCTCAACTGGGGGAATGCAAGAGTTTCTCGATAGTCTCAGAAATTTTGAGTCCGGTATCAATCCGGCACTGAGTCAGTTTTACCTCGATAATCTGGATAACCCCGTTTATACCTACGCTAAGGTCACCAAGCCGGGTCGACTCGTCAGGGACTGCGCCACAGGGAGTATGGTGCAAGAGCCTACAACGATAAGGCAGTACTTTACCAAACTGGGTCTTGGCAGCATCTATAACGAAAATACCCCTCATGACCCGGGCATGTTCAAGTTGATGCAGTACAGCTCGATGAATGCGTGGGGCTTTGTCGGGTATCAGCTGGGTGAAGCGGTATTGATCGATGGAGGCTATTACAGCCCGCCGACAGTACAGATTGCAGGTAAGGAATACGACAGCTTTTATATGTTCGTGCCCGATTCGACCTGGATCGGTTGTAAAACCGAGGCGCTGGCTGAAATCCCGGGATCAGGCGGTAATCAGGTGTACGTAACGGATATTAACCGCTGGCAAGGGCATTTTATCGGCAAGAACGGGGTCAACAATTTCACCGATTTCATCAAGCCCGATAAACAGGAGTTGGTGATCCGGGATGTCATGCACTTCAACTACAAGGTCATCAGCAAGCTCCTACAAGATGCCAATATGACCTGGGCACAGGCCTTGTCGAAAAGCTGGACCGATACGGATGATAACGGGCAGCAGGTAACGGTCAAGGCAACTATGTCCGGTATCCTGGCCGCTGCTCACTTGCGTGGAGCGTGGGGAACCGCCGAGCTGTTGACCAAAGACAAGATCACGTGTGACGAGCAGGGAACTTGTATCACCAAATATGTGCATAAGTTTGGCGGTTACAACACGCTGTTTGATGTACCGGGTGACAGCGTCACTCAAGGCTCCCCTTACGATGAAGTTCTGATGGCGGGGTGGGGGAATGACACCGTTATCTTGGGGGGTGGCAAAAACCAGCTGCTACTCAATGAGCAGAAGGGCTCTATCACCACGGTTACCGACTTTGTTATCGGCAAGGATAAGATCGTGCTACGTGGATGGTCCAGCGAATCACCTCTGGCGTCCATGGTGGTCACTCAGGGGAAAAATGGCGCTGAAATAGATGTGGCCGGACAAAAAATCATTCTGAACAACATCAATGCTGGCGATGTACTGGCCAATCCTTCACAAGTGATCATTCAGTCTATGGTGTACACGCTGGCGTGGAATTCAGGCAAGCAGGTCGTCGCCCAGTTTGACCCCAAGGTGGATCGTATCGAGGGTTCGTCGGGGATTGGGTTCAAGCATCTCAAAGCTTATGAGACTAGCTCTTCGGTGGTGATTGGTCCCCAAGCCGATGACGGCGGCATTTATGCTTCGTATGAGCTGATGGGGTTGACGTTGGCCGACCTGTCGCCTGATATGTTCCTCAACGTGACCGGCAGCTTTGATCGTCTGGGTTTTATCGTGCCGCTTGATCACAAAACCTGGGGCTGGAATATGTCGCTGGTGGTGAACAGCTTCAATCCGCAAAAAACGGTGCTGACCGTTCCAAGCAATCAGCCAGTGCCATTTTCTGCTGTAAAGTTGACTCAAAATGGTGCCAATACCGAGCTGACCTTGCTCGAGCCGTTTGCCAAGGGTGACAAGAAGATCGTTATCCTGCGCAATACCGATGTGAAGAGTCTCTCTGAACGGAACTTCTCCGGCTTCAGCGGTCAGTACAAAGAGGTGACGATCGATATTCCCGTGATGTTTGACATTCGTGCTAGTGTCGTCGGCACCGGTGGCTCTATCTCTCCTGCACCGGATACTGCAGGTATTATTCAGGCAAAAGGGGGAAGTGCACTGACAGTTGCGTTCATTCCTGATCCCGGATATCGAGTGAAGAGTATCACCGTCGATGGCGCGGCCCAGCCGGTGGCGAGCGCTTATACCTTCCCCAGCTTGGCGGCCAATCACCGCCTTGAAGTGAGCTTCGAGAAGGGTAGTGCCTGTCCGGCCTCCTGGAACAGCACTCAGGTGTACAACACCGGTGACAAGGCGACCTATGTCGGCAACATCTATGAGGCCAAGTGGTGGAACACCAATAACCAGCCGGACCAAGGTGGTCCCTGGAAGCTGCTAGGCGCTTGTCAGTAAAGTGTGTGCTGACACGTGACCCTAATGCGGTCGCTTCTTATCTAAAAATTCCCGGGCATTGCTCGGGAATTTTTCTTTTGAATTTCATTCCCTTTACCCGTTGTTACTCTGGTGTCTGTCAGACGAGCTGTGTTGTGTCAGCAAATCCGCACTCTTGAGCTTGAAGGTACAGCCTTGCTGGATGAGCTCCTCCCGGTTGGCCAGTACCAGCGGGTAGAGCAGGGGATGCGGTTGATGTTCTCCGTTGTAGCTCACCTGCATCCGCTCCAATGCGTAGTGCATCAAAGGGATGCGCTGGTTAATCAACAGCTGGTTCCCTGTCATGGCATTGTCTCTGGCAATGATTGCCTGCTGACCCTCGCTGAGGCCTGGATTGGGAACGACTACCGCATGGGTGTTCCACTCCAGATCCTGCTCCCGGCCGTGAGGGGAGGCATCCAGCAGATCCGGTTCGCCGCGAAAACGACTCATCACAAAGTCCAGATATTCCCCCTTCTTCTCGCAGTAGGCGCGTACGTGCCAGCGGATCCCGTCATAGACCAGAGTGTGAGGCACGATATTGCGGCCACATCCCCGAATAGCTGCGCCGTGGTGCGCGGCAGCTGGCGGCGAAAGTCACGCAATCAGCTGGGCCATGCCAGCTGGTTGGATGTAGTGGAGGCAGCCCTCTGGTGCTTCTGGCATGGTGACGATTTGGCAAGCAGCGAAGTGCTACTCGGTGTGCTGCTGGGCAGGGATGAGCGGGTGCGGTTTGTCTATGGTCTGTTAGCCGGGGCTTTCTATCTGTCAGATCGGACGGATTGAAGCCGCGGGGCCATCGCAGCCCGCCATCTTGCGACTGATTAACCAGCCAGCTCAACCACCGGATAACAGGCATCTCCCCACAGGGTATCGGGATGGGTCATCATCAACTCGATGATCACCGGCACCAGTTTGCCGAGCAGGTTGGCGCAATCCTTCAGTTGTTTGCGATTGACCGAGCTGTTCCAGGTCGCACCGCCATGAATTAACTGGTTGCGCAAGGTATAGAGGCGGTTAAACAGCACGCCCAGCAACTGTGGGGTGTTACTGCTGGCGAGGGCCTGGTTTGCCATCTTCTTGCCTTGTGCCAGCCGCTCCTTCCACTGGGCTTCGCTGATCTTGCCGCTCTGATAATCCCAGAAGCTTTGCAGCACAAACGGGGTGTCCAGCAGCATGCGGATACTGCCAGAGAACTCTTGCCAGACCAGCTGCTCGATCTGCTGGTGCGCATCCAGCTCGCACAATTTTTCCAGAAAGGCTTTGAAGGTCTCCTGTTCCGAGAGGCGACGATCGTCATCGATTTCAGTGGCATAAGCCGCATTGAATGCAATCCAGAGAAAGATAAAGCGGCCATCTTCATCTTCGGCCATTTCAGCACGTTGCAGCCAGCTTAAGGCACGATGAACTCGCAGGTTGAGGTTGCTGGGAGAGTGTTCACGCAGAGTCCGGTGACGAGTTTTCAACTGTTCAAAATTCAACGACGATCTCCTTCTCGATCAGATGAATAGCCAGCTTTGACAACCAGACTCTCTGTCCTGCTGCTTGATCATCAGGTTGGTGAGGAACTGGCTGGAATAGCAATGTGGTGATAGCAGCGGCTACTTGTGGATGACACCCTTCAGCGTTGCAATGGCCAGCTCCACCATGGTGGCCGACGATTGTTCCAGTGGGGCATGGTGGCACTCGGGACAGGCCTCAAACCAGGTGTGGCCACGTACCATAACATCGCTCTTGGGAACGACCGTCTTGTGCCAGCCACAGGTTGGACAGCGATAAGTAGAAGGGGGTGGTTGTATCGGCATGATATCCCTCAGGCAAGTTCCATTTGGCCTAGAGTAACACGGCTCAAATTATTGCAGTGAGCTCCTTGTTCACACTCTTTAGAGTCAAAGTTGTATCCGCCTGAAAACACGACATGTGCAAAACCCCAGTATCGAAGCTGTGCGGCTGGCCCGGTATAGTCAGCCGAGTTCACGTCAGAGGGGATATGCGATGAGTAACCAACCCGGCTTTTGGTTAGCGACACGCTCGTTGTCACTGATCGCCCTGTTGCTTGGCCTAATGCCGCAAATCGTGTTTGCCGTCGACTGCACCTATCGGGAAGATGCGTTGGGCAATACCCGTTATCAGTGTGACGATGGCAAACAGGGCACCCTGCGTGAGGATGCGCTTGGCAACATCAAAGACTCGGGGACCGGCATTACTTGGCGCACCGATCCGTTGGGCAACCTCAAGGGCTGCGATGGTACCACCTACCGCCAAGACGCACTGGGCCATGTGCGTGGCAGCAATGCCAAAACCGGCGAACGGGTGACGTGGCGTGAGGATAGTCTCGGTAACCTGCGTGCCTCCGATGGCACCGTCTGCCGAACCAACGCGCTGGGGCAACTCAAATGCCGTGGCGAGAGTACACCGCCACCCTTGCTTGAAGGCAAATGATGGCTTTTGCAGCAAACGGTCGGTGCATCACCCTCTGATGTGATATCAGGCATGGTTGCAACGGGACCAAGTGGGTAAACTCGTCGGCAATTTCTGGCGCCGCAACCGGCAAGGTTGTGAATCTCTGCCTCTTTTCGTTTTCCATGTGCCCTCGGCGCAAACTGACTCTTATCGGAATACCTGACTCATGGCTATCAAGAAGAACGAACTCTACTCCTCCCTCTGGGCTGGCTGCGATGAGCTGCGCGGCGGCATGGATGCCTCCCAGTACAAGGACTATGTGCTGACCCTGCTGTTTGTAAAATACGTATCCGACAAGGCCAAGGGCAACCCGTACGCCATGATTGAGGTGCCGGCAGGGGCCAGCTTTGACGACATGGTGGCGCTCAAGGGCAACAAGGAGATAGGCGAGAGGATCAACACCATCATCAGCGCGCTGGCTACTGCCAACGATCTGCAGGGGGTGATCACCATTGCCGACTTCAACGACGAAGACAAGCTCGGCAAGGGCAAGGAGATGATCGACCGCCTCTCCAAGCTGGTGGCCATCTTCGAGGGGTTGGATCTGTCGGCAAACCGCACCGAAGGTGATGACCTGCTGGGTGATGCCTACGAATACCTGATGCGCCACTTTGCCACCGAGTCAGGCAAGTCCAAGGGGCAGTTCTACACCCCGGCCGAGGTGTCGCGTATTCTGGCCAAGGTGATCGGTATCAGCCGCCAGACCCCGCAAGATGCCACCGTCTACGACCCCACCTGTGGTTCTGGCTCCTTGTTGCTCAAGGCGAGCGACGAGGCGGGCCCCAAGGGGCTGACCATTTACGGGCAGGAGATGGACAACGCCACCAGTGCGCTGGCGCGGATGAACATGATCCTGCACGACAACCCCACTGCAGCAATCTGGAAGGGCAACACCCTGGCAGCGCCCCAATGGAAGGAGGGCAACAACCAGCTCAAGACCTTTGACTTCGCCGTTGCCAACCCGCCCTTCTCCAACAAGAACTGGACCAGCGGCCTCGATGCCGAACACGACGAGTTCGGCCGCTTTGTCTGGGGCGTGCCGCCCGATAAAAATGGCGATTACGCCTTCTTGCTGCACATCATCAAGAGCCTGAAGAGCACCGGCAAGGGGGCAGTGATCCTGCCCCACGGCGTGCTGTTTCGCGGCAATGCCGAGGCGCGTATCCGCGAGAACCTGCTCAAGCAGGGCTATATCAAGGGGATCATCGGTCTGCCCGCCAACCTCTTCTACGGCACCGGTATTCCCGCCTGCATCATCGTCATCGACAAAGAGAGCGCCCACACCCGCGCCTTCAATGCACTGGCCAGCAATGAGCAAGGGCTGTTTATGATCGATGCCAGCAAAGGCTTTATCAAAGATGGCAACAAGAACCGGCTGCGCGAGCAAGACATCCACAAGATTGTCGACACCTTCACCCGTGGCCTGATCCTGGAGGGTTACAGCCGCTGGGTGCCACTTAGCGAGATCGCCCGCAACGACTACAACCTCAATATCCCGCGCTATATCGATGGCAGCGAAGGGGAAGACCTGCACGATCTGGCCGGTCACCTGCAAGGGGGGATCCCCGAGCGCGATATCGCGGCACTTGGCCCCTACTGGCGGGTATTCCCGACCCTCAAGGCTACCCTGTTTGCCCCGTTGCGGACCGGTTACAGTGAGGCGCGGGTAGCCGCCGCCAAGGTCAAGGGCACCATATTGGCCTGTGAGGAGTTTGCCCGCTTCAAACAGGCGGCGCTGGCGCCGTTCGCCCAGTGGTTTAGCGAGTGCCAGTTCGGCGAGTTTGCCAAGGGTGACTCGCCCAAGGCGCTGATCGACGAGGTGAGTGAAGCACTGCTTGAGCACTACCGCGCGAGCGCCGAGGCGACCGGTGAGCTGCTCGACCCCTACGCCATCTATCAGCTGCTGATGGACTACTGGCAGAGCCAACTGCAAGACGATCTCTATGTGCTTTCCCAAGATGGCTGGCCAGCGGGTCGGGTACTGCGCGAGCTGATTGCCGACAAGGGCGAAAAGATCAAAGAGAGCCCGGATCTGGTAATTGGTAAAGCCAAGTACAAGGCTGAGCTTATTCCACCCGCCTTGCTGGTGGCCCGCTTCTTTGCCAATGAGCAAAAAGAGCTCGATACCCTGCAAGCCGCGCATGATGAAGCGAGCCAGGCACTGGAGAGCTTTATTGAGGAGCAGAGCGGGGAAGAGGGCGGTCTGGTCGAGGCGATGAACGACAAGGAAAAGGTCACCGCCGCCAGCGTCAAGGGGCGTATCAAGGTCGCCACCGACAAGGAGGAGCTGGCTGTGCTCAAGCAGGCGCAGCAGCTGTTCGACGCCGAGACCCGAGCCAAGAAGGCGCACAAAGAGGCCAGCGAATCCCTCGATAAAGCGGTGTTTGCCCACTACCCCAAGCTGCAGGATAACGAGATTAAAACCCTGCTGGTGGAAGATAAATGGCAGGCGAGCTTGCGCGGCGCGCTGGAAGCCGAGATTGAACGGGTCACCCAGCAGTTGGCTAATCGGGTCAAGGAGCTGGAGGTGCGTTATAGCAGTTCCCTGCCACAACTCACCCAAAACGTGAGCGAGCTGGAGGCCAAGGTGGCAGCCCATCTGAAGGCCATGGGGCTGGAGTGGGCATAATGGCAGAACAGATGATGCAAGAGGCAGTAGGCAAGGCGATCCCGGTAGGTTATAAGCAGACCGAGGTGGGGGTTATTCCGGAAGATTGGGGTTGTTTAGACCTCTCTGAATTGTTTTATTTCAAACAAGGAGTTCAAGTCCCTGTAGAAAAGCAGTCTAAAACTAGACTGGATGGTTTTGTTCGGTTTATCAGGATTATTGATCTAACAAACCAAAATGAACCCCCCAGATATATAAAAAACATTAGAAAGACAGAGTGTTTAACCTGCAATGATTTGTTTATGGTCAGATATGGAGCCCCCGGACTGGTTGGCTTTAACAAGGAAGGTCTTATAGCCAATAACTTATTTAGATTATTGCCAAAGGTAGATGTGCATGAAAGCTTTTACTTTTATTATTTAGGTTTTAGGCACTCGGACATATTGGACGTTTCAGGTTCGTCGACAATGCCCGCCATCAATTTTTCAACGATATCAAAATTTAAAGTTGTAAAACCATCATCAGTAAAAGAACAAACCGCCATTGCCAATGTGCTGTCGGATAGTGACGCGCTGATCGATGCGTTGGAGCAGCTGATCGCCAAGAAACAGGCTATCAAGACCGCCGCTATGCAGCAACTGCTGACCGGCCGTACCCGCCTGCCGCAGTTTGCCCTGCGCCCCGATGGCAACCCCAAAGGTTATAAATCCAGCGAGCTGGGACAAATTCCAGAGGACTGGGATATCAACTCTATCAATACAGTGGGTTCAATTATAACAGGAAGTACTCCCCCAACTGCTGTTGCTTGTTACTGGGAGGGGGATATTCCATGGGTCACACCGACAGATATTGGTGATGCAAAGAACATATTTAAATCCGAACGTCGGATTACAGAAAAAGGACTTCAGACAATACGCGGGTTACCCGTGAACTCAGTTTTGGTAACTTGTATTGCTAGCATAGGAAAAAATGCAATTTTAAAAAATGCAGGTGCGTGTAACCAACAAATAAATGCAATTGTGCCAAGAGCATTGTTTGATGTGGATTTCTTATATTACAATATGGAATTTTCGAAGGAGCGATTGAGACAATGTGCTGGTATCACGGCTACACCTATTATATCTAAGGCGCTGTTTAGTGATTTTTTGCTCAGCCATCCCCTCATATGAGCGAGGCGTGGCGCGGCTTCTGAGGTATGATCGCCATCCTTGACCAGCTAATAC